>CACZNF010000001.1 GCA_902782395.1 uncultured Erysipelotrichaceae bacterium
GCATTATTGAACGCTAACGATGGTCAATTATTAACCTTCATTATGTATGTCTCAGTTATTGCTATTCCACTCGCTATGTTAGCGTTTATCTATTACATTTCCTTCTCTTCAATTTCTATATATTATCGCACGAACGTGCTCGTCGCGAGCGCATCGCTATTAAAGATGTCAGTCAATAGTACTTACGCTCTTCATCGCAAGAACATGAGGAAAGACTGGTTTGCTTTAAATTGGCCAATGCTTGCCTTATCTTTCTTAGGCATGATTGGTTTTGCGTTATTAGATTTATTAGTTGTGAGAAGGATAGACCTCTTACCAGCGTTTGTCATCGTCGGTGGTGTGGCCTTATTAATGTTCTATCTTCCACTTTATTTCGCTAATATGGAGACCATCTATAAGAAATACGAGCAATATTTCAAAGAAGGTAACCAAAGAGCGATCGAAACAATTCTTCAAAGAATTCAATCTAGCATCGAACTAAGTGAAGAAGAAAAGAAACATCTTGAAGAGTCACTTAGAGGTATTCAAAGCGATGACAAAGAACAATAAAAAACCTAGATTTGCATCTAGGTATTAAGCATCTGGAGCAAGTGACGGGAATCGAACCCGCATATTAACCTTGGCAAGGTTACGTTCTACCACTGAACTACACCTGCATTTGGATTTTCCAAATCGCGCTCAATTATTATATGCAAAAGAAAAAATTCTTGCAACACTAACTTATCAAAATTATTAAAGAGGCAGAAAATATGATTACAAACAAGCAATTAGCAGACCTAATTTTCCCAGAAATTACCGAGACAGTCGATGATTTAGAAAAAAGATATCCTGAAAGGAATTTACCTGAAGGCGCGGAAGTTACACGTTTCGCTCCTAGCCCAACAGGCTTCCTTCATACCGGTTCTTTATTCACATCTTTAGTGTGTCGTAAAGTGGCCAGCCAATCTAAAGGTGTCTTCTATGTGCGTTTAGAAGATACAGATACCAAAAGAGAAATCGCTGGTTCTGGTGAAGAATTATTAAAACAAATGCACATCTTTGGTATTGATCCAGATGAAGGCTATTTAGGTGACCACGAAGAAGGTAAATACGGTCCATATATCCAATCTAAACGTGCAGATATCTATAAAACCGTTATTAAACAATTATTAGTGGATGGCAAAGCTTATCCATGTTTCTGTACCTCAGAAGATTTAGAAGAACTCCGTAAGGAACAAGAAAGTAAGAAATTAAACCCTGGTTACTATGGTGAATTCGCTAAATGCAGAAATCTCACCAACGAAGAAAAATACGAAAGAATCAAAAACGGTGATAAATTCGTCATTCGTTTCAGAAGCAGTGGTAATCACGAAAACAAAATCACTGTCACCGATTTAATTAAAGGCACATTTGAAATTGCCCAAAACGATCAAGATATCGTTATTTATAAGAGTGATGGCTTACCAACATACCACTTCGCTCACGCATGCGATGACCATTTCATGAGAACAACCACAGTTATTCGTGGTGAAGAATGGGTTGCTTCATTACCAATTCACGTCGAATTATTTGAAACCTTAGGCTGGAAAGCTCCTAAATACGCTCACTTACCAGTCATCATGAAAGTGGATGAAGAAACAGGTAATAAACGTAAACTTTCTAAAAGAAAAGATAAAGAAGCCGCTGTTTCATTCTTCATCGAAGATGGCTATTTACCAAAATCATTAATCATGTATTTAATGACTATTGCTAACTCTAACTTTGAAGAATGGATTTTAGCCAACAAGTTTGAAGGCATGGAAAACTTCGAATTCTCATTTAAGAAAATGAACAACGAAGGTGCCTTATTTGATATGGGTAAATTAAACTTCTTTGCGCGTGAGTTGTTAGTTAAATATAACAAAGATGAATTCACAGATTTAGCCTACGAATACGCCAAGAAATACAACCCAGAACTTCAAAAGACTATTGAATATAATAGAGATTTATTCGCTAATATCATGAATATTGATAGAGAAAAAGCTAACCCAAGAAAAGACTATGAAAAATTTGGTAATATTTTAGATATTATTGGTTTCTTCTATCAAGATAGATATAACGAAGTTATCAAGCAACCATTACCATTTAACGAAAAGTTCTCTAAAGACGCACTTATTGAAGCTTTAAGCGCTATTAAAGATAAACTTGAACCAAATCAAGATGAACAAATCTGGTTCAATGATTTAAAAGAAATTGGTGTGGGTTTAGGCTATGCCGCTAATAACAAAGACTATAAAGCTAACCCAGAAGCATACAAAGGCAATATTGGCGATCTAGCGGAAATACTTCGTATCACCTTAACAGGTAGAAAGAACGCTCCAAACCTTTGCATGGTAATGTACCTCTTAGGCAAAGAAGAAACACATAGACGTATCAACGCTGTTATTTCTTTACTTAAATAAAAACTCGGGAGTATAATTACTCCTGCTGGTCCTATGGAGAAGTGGCTTAACTCATCGCCCTCTCAAGGCGACATTCACGGGTTCGAATCCCGTTGGGATCACCAAGTTGATTAAATAGGATTGATACAATGTGTCAGTCCTTTTATTTTTTGGTATCATATTGTTATGGAAAAAGAAATGAAACCAATTTACCCAAATGTACAATTTAAAACCTTTTGTTACATCAAAAGCGTAATCACTAGACCAAATATTATAGTGGGCGATTATTCCTATTATGATGATAGTGAGGACGGCCCAGAATCTTTTGAAAAACACGTAACCCATCATTATGACTTCATGGGAGATAAACTAATTATCGGTAAATTTGTTGCTATTGCAAGAGGCGTGGAATTTGTGATGAATGGCGCTAATCACATGTTAGATTGCTTAACAACTTATCCTTTTGAAATCATTGATGAATTCAAAGGTCTATCTAGACCATTCGGAGATAGAGGAAACCGTGGAGATACAGTTGTAGGTAACGATGTCTGGATTGGTCAAAACGCCACAATATTGCCAGGAGTTCATATTGGTGACGGTGCAGTTATTGGCGCTAATGCTGTAGTGGCAAAAGATGTTCCTCCTTATGCGGTTGTCGTAGGTAATCCCGCAGTTGTTAAGAAATATAGATTTGATAAAGAAACAATTGATCTTCTTTTGGAACTCAAGTGGTGGGACAAAGATATCGAAGAAATCAAAAAACTAATCCCATTACTTACTGGCGATTTAAATCAAAGCAAAAAAGAATTAAGAGCCTTACTTAAAAAGTAGTGTTTGGCTTTTGAGAAGTGTTCAATTGTATCATTTCTGTCCATTTAGGCCAACTTAGTTAAATAGGATTGATACAAGGTATCAGTCCTTTTTCTTATTTGCGAATAAGTTAATTTAATATATAATACTACCAGTCGTTTTTGTGGTTCAAATAAGAACGCCTAATTATTTTTTAGGAGATATGTATTCATCAAAAACGAACATTTTATTAGCACTGCTAATAGGAGGCATATGTTCATGTTGAATCAATTTTCACGAACTCAACTTTTGATTGGCAAAAAATCAATGGATGAGTTAGCAAACAAAACCATCGCCATTTTTGGTGTCGGTGGTGTTGGAGGCTACACAGTAGAAGCCTTAGCAAGAAGTGGCGTTGGTCATTTCGTTCTTATAGATGATGATTTAGTGTGTATCACTAATATAAATAGACAAATTTTAGCGACCATTAAAACAATTGGCTTACCTAAAGTCGAAGTCGCTAAAGAACGCATTTTACAAATTAATCCTAAAGCCACTGTAGAGACCTACAAGACTTTTTATTTGCCATCAAATCGCGACCAATTTGATTTCTCTAAATATGACTATGTCGTAGACGCAATCGATACAGTAACCGCTAAAATTGATATCATCGTTCGCTGTTATGAGAATAATATCCCTGTTATCTCCGCTATGGGAGCGGGTAATAAAATGAATCCAACAATGTTGGAAGTTAGCGATATTTATAAAACTGAAATGGACCCGTTAGCGAAAGTCATGAGAAGAGAATTAAAGAAAAGAGGAGTAAAAAAGCTAAAAGTAGTGTACTCGAAAGAAAAAGCAATTACTCCATTGGAACCTATTTTTGACGAAGAAAAACCAGACTCCAAAAGAAGAAGCATACCAGGATCTACTGCTTTTGTTCCTTCTGTTTCTGGCTTAATCATCGCTAGTGAAGTGGTGAAAGATCTCATAAATTTTGACCCTAACAATAGATAATAAGATGGGGTGTACTATAATAAATCCATAAAGTTATACCTATACAGGGAGAAATATCAAATAAGTAAATTAGATTACTCTTAGTTATTTAGATACGTAAAGCATAGTTTACAGCATACTAATAATGTATAGGACCTATACAATTTAACTATAATTAATAATATATAATAATATCTTTATATAAATATAAAAGGATAAATAATAATATATAAAGTGTTTGTTTATTTGGTTAGATAAAAATAGATGTGTAAATAAATGTTGACACAAAAAGCGTAAAACCCATAAACTATTGACCATGTAGAACGACTTAGGTTGTTCAATCTATGGAGGAATCGTTTATGACTATAGAATTCTGGTATTTGATCGGTGCAGCGCTCGTCTTCTTTATGCAAGCAGGCTTTGCCATGGTGGAGACAGGTTTTACTAGAGCAAAGAACGCTGGCAACATAATTATGAAAAACTTAATGGACTTCTGTATTGGTACAGTGGTCTTTATGCTCTTAGGTTTTGGCTTGATGATGGGGGAAGACGCTCTCTTTGGTTTGATTGGTATTCCAAATGTCGATTTATTCGCTAAGTTTGCGGATTTCATTAAAGAACCTGCTGAAGGTTTCACAGGTGCTTCCACATTTGTCTTTAACTTGGTGTTCTGCGCTACAGCCGCAACAATTGTTTCTGGTTCTATGGCGGAAAGAACTAAGTTCTCATCATATTGTACTTATTCCGCAATCATTTCCTTAGTGATTTATCCAATTGAAGCTCACTGGATCTGGGGTGGTGGCTGGTTAGCTAGTATCGGCTTCCATGATTACGCTGGTAGTACCGCTATTCACATGGTTGGTGGTATCTCAGCTTTAATCGGTGCCATTTTGTTGGGACCACGTATTGGTAAATATGTCCGTAACAAAGAAGGCAAAGTTACTAAAGTAAATGCTATCCCAGGTCACTCTATTCCATTAGGTGCCTTAGGTGCATTCATTCTCTGGTTTGGCTGGTATGGCTTTAATGGTGCCGCTGCTACAAGTACATCAGAATTAGCAACCATCTTCTTAAACACCACAATTGCTCCAGCAGTAGCGACAGTTACAACAATGATCTTTACCTGGATTAAAAACGGTAAACCAGATGTCTCTATGTGTATCAATGCTTGCTTAGCAGGTTTAGTTGGTATTACCGCTGGTTGTGCGGCAATGGATGCCATTGGTTCTACAGTAGTCGGTATTGTTTCTGGCTTATTAGTAGTGATTGTTGTTGAGGGTTTAGACTTAAAACTTCATATCGATGACCCAGTTGGTGCGGTTGGTGTCCATATGGCTAATGGTATCTGGGGCACAATTGCCGTTGGTTTATTAGCTAATCCAAATGCTCCAGCGGGATTAAATGGCTTATTCTACACTGGTAATTGGTACCAATTAGGTGTCCAATGCTTAGGCGTTGTTGCTGTAGCCGCTTATACAGTCGTCCTCATGACCATTTGCTTCTTAATTATGAAAAAGACCATCGGTTTACGTGTTAGTAAAAACGAAGAACTTAAAGGTCTTGATAGCACTGAACATGGTTTACCATCCGCTTACGCTGACTTTGCTCCATCCACAGTGGCTTATGCTGATTACATTAAAGAAGATGCAGTGGTGACAGGAGATGTCCCACCAGCGGAAGCTATTGAAGTGAAAATGGAAACAGCGTCAGTTGCTAAGACCAAAAAGACTACTGGTCCTAAGTTCAGCAAGGTGGAAATTATCTTTAAAGAAGAACGCCTATATGCTCTTAAAGACGCAATGAGTAAATTAGGTATTACTGGTATGACAGTATCCCATGTTATGGGTTATGGTGTACAGCAAGGACATACCGAAGTGTATAGAGGTGTTGCGGTTGAAACTAACTTAATGCCAAAAGTCCAAGTCGATATGGTTGTTAGTAAGATTCCAGTTAGAGACGTTATCGATACCGCGAAGAGTGTGCTTTATACCGGTCATATCGGTGATGGTAAGATCTTTGTCTACGATGTTGAAAACGTTGTTAAAGTGAGAACCGGTGAAGAAGGTTACGCTGCTTTACAAGACATAGAATAATCATTAATCAATTTAGAAATAGGGTTGCTTGAGCAATCCTTTTTCTTCTGAAAAGCTGTATAATTGAAATAAGGGAGTTTGCTATATGAACGAAATCAGAATTGAATACAGCGAAAAGACCAACCAATCCTTAGCGTTCGATAACGATAAGATTATTGGGCATTGTGATTACCAAATTAAAGAAGGCAAATGGTATATTACCCATACTATGGTGAATAGTGAATACGGGGGACGTGGTATTGCTAAACAACTTGTAAAAGAAGTCATTAAACAAGCTAGAAGTAGAAATATCAAAATTGTTCCAATCTGCTCATATGTCCAAAAAATGATGCTTGATAATGACGAATATAAAGACGTCTTATAATCAATCGTAATTTTGTTACAATTAGTCAAGGTTTTGTGATAATATATCACAGGACCTTTTATTTATGAAAAAATCAAATTCCAGAAGAAAAAGAAGAATTGTGGTTTCCATTATTATGGGATTCCTTTTTGTTCTTGCTCTTGCCGTTGTCGTGCCTTTTGGTATTTTAGGCATTAGAACAAATCGCTTAAATAAGGACTATGAGTATTTAAAAAGCGACGCTACTTATGCCCAAAAGGTCGAAGTTACAAATATTAATTTAGTTAAACAACATGTTTCATGTGGTTACGCCTCTATAGAAATGATGTCTGAGCATTATGGTAAAAAAGTTACTGAAGATGATTTGGACGCTAAAAATAATGGTGCGGTTTCTACCGCCTCAACATCTGGTTTCTTAAAGGAAATCAACGCCTCTATTGAAGGAAAAGATTTCGTAAAGAAAACATATCTCGCTAATGATGATTATTTAAAAACTATCCATGATGCATTAAGTAATAACGATCCAGTCGCTGTTGAGTGGGCTGCTTTGCTTGAAGATGAATGGACACTACATTTCTCTGTTGTGACTTCTATGGACTTAGCTAACGACCGAATCGTTATTTATAATCCATACGGTTATATTGAATCTCTTAAGAGTGAAGAATTCATCTCGAGAACAACGTTTAAAGCCTATAAAAACTTACCGTTATTTTTAAACTTTGGCTTTGCTTTTGGCGCTTTTGATAAGAACGCCTTATTTTACGCTAAATAAACGAAAATCGTTTAAATTATCCTAGATTTGCAGGCTTTTTACCTTAAAAAGTTGCTTTTATATGCAGGTGCGCGCTATATTATATGCAAGAAATACAGGTAAGGAGAAAGCCTATGTTTAAGAAAGAAAGAAAAACCATTAAGGGTTTAAAAACTTTTGTGGTTATTTCGTTTATATTATTAGCGGCATTCATTACATTATTTTTGCTCTATGCTGCTTTTGCGGGTGATGCAAAGGATGCTGACTTAAAAGATTTTGGTGCGGTAATGAAATACCATGTTAGTGGTTTTAAAGGATTATTCACATTTCAATTCCATGAAGCGTCCAATGTTATTTATCATAGCTTAAGCTCCTTAATGTATGCTCTTATTCTCTTTTGGATTTTGTTTTTTATCGTGGGCATTGCTGTTGCCGCTAAAAAGAAAAGAGCAATAGTTACAATTGGCCTTATTCTAACTGCTTTAATCATTCCCGTTTATATGTTTGGGGCTACTGGTTTACCAAAGTATTGGTTGATGATTAATAATCGTCCTCCATTCAAAGGCAACGCTACTGTGTCATTTTTTGGCTATGCAATTCTCATAGTTGCTGCCTTATATGCCTTATCTTCAATACTGACATATTTTGGTTGCATCCTTGATGCCTTTACTAATAGCGCTCAAGAAAAGCAAGTCACTAATGAAGTAGCAAACGAAGAACAACCAGCTCCTGAAGGAGAGTCTGCTCCTGAAGAGGAAGAAGCTGTGATGTTTGAACAAATCGAAGCGGAACCTGAACCAGAAAATAATCCTCAAGAATATGTGGAAACTCCTTTTAAGGAAGAACAACCAAAACCAGAACAAAAACAAGAAGAGCGTTTCGATAAGAATGAATTAGCCGATCTTATTAGAAATATAGTAAGAGATGAAATGGTGCGTAACGCTCCTGCTCAAACAAATCAAGGAACTGGTCCTTTAGTGGTTCAATATTTTGGTAGTGCACCAATACAGCAAGAAGTAGCTCAACCAAAGCCAGCCCCAGTGAAGCAAGAAAAGAAAGAACCAGTCGCTGAAGTAGCTAAGGAAGAAGAAATCCAAGTGCACGATAATATTGTTCCAGAAGAAGAAAAAGCTCCTGAATACAAAATCGTGACACCTAAAAAGAAAGAAAAACCTGTTCATGCTCCTATTGAAGAACCAGTGGAGAAAAATAAAATCATCCGTATCCCATTCCAAGAAAGAATGCTTAACGCTGATGATGAAATGAAGAAAAACTATAATGAACTTAAAAATGAAATTCTCTCGTATGGTGTTAATTCACGTGTTTCTAATTCTGGTGATGCCTTCCGTTTACATCGTAAGACATACGTGAAAATTACCATCGCTGGTTTAAGCTTAAAGCTCTACTTTGCCTTAAATCCAGATGACTATAAGGATTCCACAATTCCAGTACAAAACGCCGGACATAAAGGTATTTATGAAGAAATCCCATTAGTGTTCAAAGTTAAATCTGGTTTATCAATGAGAAGAGCCAAAGAACTTATCCAAACAGTGATGGACCAAGATGGCTTAGAACAAGGCGCTATTGGTGATACTGATTGGGTGGAAACTCTTAAAGAACAACCAAGTAACGCTGATGAAGACTAATAGTCAGTTAAGATAAATATTAAGGTACATTAATGTACCTTTTTATTTAATCATTTCACAAACACTTAAAAGTATGATAAATTTTATTACTGCGACCAGCAAAGGAAGGGAGTGGTTCATTAATGGATGTACCTCTGTCGTGGGTAATCATTGGAATCTGTGTATTAGCACACTTTTTCTTTTCTGCTGGTGAAACTGCACTCGCATGTGCAAACCGCTTCAAGATGCAAGTCGAAGCGGATGAAGGTAAAAAATCTGCCAAATTAGTGTTACACGTCGTCGAAAAGTACGATCGCGCTCTAATTACGGTTCTAATAGGAAGTAACATCGTTTCAATCTTAGCCAGTGCTATCTGTACTGTCCTTTTCTATAACCTTTTCACTTCTATGACAAGTGAGGCTATTTCCTTATTAGCCTCTATTATCATTGCTTTATTAATCTATGTTTTAGGCGATGCTCTTCCAAAGACTATTGCTAGAAGCATTCCAGATACTTTATCTAAAATACTTGTTTATCCAACATACGCTTTAATGATGGTTCTTTACCCAATAACCTTGTTATTCGAACTAATTACTAAGGGTATTGAAAAAGCTTTCAGGGTGAAAGAAGAAACAGCGTTTGATGAAGAAGACTTTGAAAATGTCGTAGAAAAGGTCTCTGATGAAGGCATCATTGAAGAAGAACAAAGTGATATTATTCAGTCTGCATTATTGGTATCTTACATATCAAAGCCTATTTAAGTGCTTATTTAAGAAATCCTAATGTTTCTATTAGAAGTAAACTGCAAAAACCATACTTTGTTTCATCAAACATCATGATTGATGATTTATTTAATGGTTTCAAAAAGCATCATACACATATCGCTATCGTAAGAGATAAGAATAAACAAGTTATCGGCATGGTCACCATGGACGATGTTTTAGAAGAACTTGTGGAAGATATTAGAGAGCCTAACAGCGTGAAAGGAACTAGATAATATGTATTGGTATTATTGGGTTATTGTTGCTGTCTGTGCTTTGTTCTCTATGTTCTTTTCCGCTGCCGACATGGTGTATGGCATGGTCGATAAAGATAAACTCGCAAGAGAAAAAGGTAAGAAAGCTAAACGCGCTAAACTTGCCATTAAAATTGCAGATGACTATGAGTTATCTATTTCCGCTATTTTATTAGGCAACAACGTTGTCAACGTTCTCGCTGCTTCTTTTGTGACTTTAATTGGTATTGCTTTATCTCATGGTAACGAAGATTTAGGTACAACATTATCTACGATAATCTTTACGGTCTTTATTATCGTCTTCTGTGAATTTATTCCTAAGGCATTTGCTAAAAGATTTAATTATTCTTTAGCCCTTTTATTTGCCTATCCAGTTACTTTCTTTAAGTACTTATTCTTTATTGTGGTTTGGCCAATTGCTAAACTCTTTAAACTCTTTGGTAAATTATTCGCTAAAAAGAGCAAAGAAGAAGATCAGATCGATGAAGACGTCTTAACCGAAATGGCGGATTCTCTTGAAGAAGAAGGTATCTTAGAAGAAAAAGAAGCAGAACTCCTTAGAAGTGCTATTGATTTAAACGATATTGAAGCATTTGAAATTATGACTCCACGTGTTGATGTCTACGCTATTAGTAAAGACGAAGACATTAACGAACTTATCAAAGATAAGGAATTCTTCAAACACTCACGTGTACCTGTCTATGATGAAACAATTGATGACATCGTTGGTATCTTACCAATTAAAGCCTTAGCTAAGAAGATTCTCGCTGGTCAAAAAGATATCGATATTATGTCTTTATGTTATAAACCATTAATCATTCCTAGAAACCATCAAATCCTTGATGTTTTAAGTGAATTCAAAGAAAAGAAAGTTCACGTCGCAATTGTTAAGGATGAATATGGTGGTACCGAAGGTATTATCACTATGGAAGACATTCTCGAAGAAATCGTTGGTGATATCTTTGATGAATTTGATGAAATTGAAGAAGAATACGTCGATAAAGGTAATGGTATCTGGGTTGTCGATGGCACAATGAATCTCGATGACTTCTTTGAATTAATCGGTTATGAAGACGAAGTGGAAACTGACTACACAACTGTGGGTGGTTTCTGCCAAGACATCTTAGATAGATTCGCTAAAGTTGGTGACGAATTTGACTTTGCTCATTATCACTTTAAAGTCTTAGAAGCGGATGAATTTACCGTCGAAAAACTTAAAGTCACTGACTTAGAATTTGAAAAAGAAGAGTAGTGTAAATATATGAAGGCGTTAGTCATCTCTCGTGGAAAGACAAATTCTCTTGAATTAAATCATGAGCAGAATGAATTTGCCATGCTTTTAAAAGAGATTGGCTATGAAGTCATCTCCTATTTTTCTCAAGACATTGAAAACATAGATAAGAATACATATTTAGGTTCTGGTAAGATCCACGAAATCGCTGCCTTTTACCATCAATATAATGAAGAGAACCAAGAAGAACCAATTGATATTATTGCCTGTAATTTTGAACTATCAGGTTTACAAAAGAAAGCCATTTCTGCGATTACCAAAGCGGAAATAATTGATAGGACATTTGTTATCTTGAACATTTTTGAAAAGAACGCGAAGACCAAAGAAGCAAAACTACAAGTGGAAATCGCACGTTTAGAATACCTTAAAAATCACCTTGTTGATGAAAAGGCATCATATTCCCAAGTTACGTCTGGAAGTGGTCATAATAAGGGCAAAGGCGAAAAGCAAATTGAACTATCTAAAAGGCAAATAGCGCGCGCTGTTTTTCAAAAGAAGAAAGAGCTTGAGGCTATTAAACTTTCGCGTAGAAACATGCGCTCAAAAAGAATTAATAATCCAAGTCCAAAGATTTGTATTGTAGGATATACTAATGCTGGTAAATCAACATTAATGAACCGCTTAGTAAAGCTTTCTAAAGAAGATAAAACAGTCTTAGAAAAGAATGCTTTATTTGCCACTTTAGAAACATCTTTATCTGATCCGTTTAAAGATGAAGAAATTAAAACCACTAAAGGCATTATTAAAGATTTAGAAGCAGACAATATTCCAATGATTAATATTTATAACAAATATGATTTATTAGGGGGATTCGCTAACTTCATTCCAGGAAAAGATGAAATCTTAGTCTCTCTTTTAGATGATAATGACGTGGAAGAAACTCTAAAGTTTATTGTGAGTAACGCCACTAAAGACTGGGAAAGAAGAGAACTTACCCTTCCATATAGCGTTGATTTTGCCACATTTAGCAAAGAAAACTATGTTATAAGCCACAAAGAAAAAGAAGACGGCTATTTAGTAGACGTCTATCTTAATCCTGCTTATAAGTATAAATATATTAGAAATTAGCTTTGAGATAATCCATGTAGAGTCGATAGATTTCATCAGCGACTTCTTCGATGGACTTACTTTCAGAGTCGATTGAATAATTAACTTTTGGAATTTGACTATCCGCGAATACTTTGCGGTCATTTTCTAGTCTTCTTTTTGCGTCTTCTTCTTTATCGCCTCTTTCTAGCATTCTTTTATAACGAATCTCTTCACAAGTCGATAAATAAAAAGTCACGATTCTCTTATCATTGAGACGAGAATATGACTTCAATCCTTCTAAATCAATAACCACAACACGATCATTAGCAATTTGGTCTTTAGTAGAGCCGTAATAATTGCCGTTATAAAGTGTGTATTCAACAAATTTATCTTCTTTGATTAATTGATTAAATTGTTCTTTGGTAACGAAAAAATAATCTCTTCCGTTTTGTTCGTGAACGCGCATTGAACGAGTGGTGGTGGTTATGGCCTTTCTAATGCCATACTTCGCCATCAGCATTTTTGCAGCTTCTGTTTTTCCCGATGCACTTGCGCCACTTAAAACAATCATAATTTTAATTATTAACAATTCTATATCTTTTTATTACGAAAAAAAACGAAAAAAAGTTAATTCTTTGAATTAAATGATTTTGCGAATAATTTTTTCCAACTTTTTTAGGAAAAATTCCATTTTGCCCCATTACTTATTAATAGGAGGCAGTTTTATGAGTCTAGCGGAAAAAAGCTTCAAAGAACTCAACGATCTGGTTGAAAGAGTTGCTGAGAAATACTTTGAAGCCAAACAAATGACGATGCTCAAGATGCGTGGTGAATTAATTGCTGAGATTGATGCACCTTATGACGTATATCTTAATAAAGTCGAGCGCGCATACGCACTGCTAGATCCTCGAGAAAAGAATTTGATAAATAACGAATTCTTTTTCCAAAATTACCGTGATTGGTGGATTGGCCTCTATTCCAAGGCAAGCTTTTATCGTTTCAAAAAGCAAGCCATGCATAAATTCTTGGAGGCCTTCGCACATGCGTAATCTATCCCCATTCCTACTTGTTTTCTTATTATCATCCTGCGCATCCGTTTCTAAAAACGTTACGACATCAAAAGATCTAGAAGTAGATTCATCCTCCAACTATTCTCCATATCAATCCAACAAGGCTCGAATTGATTACTTCGCTTCCGATGTCTACGGTCCCTTTAGTGTCGGAGATCCAGATTTTGATGCAACGTTTTCCTATCGTGCGAACATCGATAATCAACATATTATCGAAAGTTTTCAGCTCTTCCCTTTCAATTCCCAAGAACCTTATGTAACCACCAATCACGCGCACTTTTTATATCGCAATAACGCATTAATCGAAACGACTTTTAATGTCCCAATTAATCGTTATTTAACCAATAAAGGACTTACCCTCAAATTTGAAATCCTTGCTTATCCTTCAAGAGAGGTTTTAAAGTCCTACAGCGCTATGCTATTTCCATGTGTACAACCGGGTTGGAGTGTTGAAAGCATGAAGGACGGATATTGCTTTACTCGTAGTATCGGATTCTATGGTAATGGGCAAGCGTTAGCTAACATTACTGAGGGTTTTGATTTTAGTTATTTAGATGACTATATCGATAACGAATATTACTATCGTCTTGATCTCAAAAACAATTACATCATATATGATTCAAAGTTCGATTTAACTTATGGATCAATCAATCTAAAAATCGAGGATAAAAATAATCTTTTTCCTTATTTTAGCCATGATTCGAATGATAATATCGTCATCCCTTTAAAAGCCACGCAAGAAGAAAACGGGAAAGTGACTTTCTCCATCAAAAACACTCTTTTTGTGAACAGAAAAACACTACAAATGTCTGATTCTATGCAGTTTGGATTTATTGCTACTAGGGATTTCTATCTTCCAATTAACGGAAGAGACAAGCTCAATAATCAAATGATGAGTTTTGAGATTACCAATTTTGGGAAAATCAAAATTACTGGCTCTTTCCCTTTACGATATATCGCCGGTGAGCCACTCGTCGGAACAAGTGGAAATGCTAAATTTTATGTCACTGGAGGAGTTAAATAATGGTGACGATTTTTATCGCTCTTTTTATCATTGTTTTTTGCTTTAATTTCTTCATGATTTCTTATCAGATGAATGGGATTAATCGTCTTGTTTATGGAGTGCCTATCACCATCTTTGAAACGTCAATTAATATGCTCGCTATTAAAGAAGATGAAGGGGTAACTTTTAATAAATCTGTGCTAGAACAAAAATTAACCTCATATTTTGATTATTCAATGCACAATTATGTCGATGATTATGAGTTGGTTTTTTATTATTACAATCCCGAGGATTATTCATATTGTACTTCCAATAGTTGTCCGGCGGTGGAAGTCACATTAAGAACCAATTTAATGCTTAATTTTCACTATAGGAAAACACTGTTTTACGAGATAAGGAGCAACTAATGGATGTTAAGAAGCTAACCGATTATTTAGAATCTTCTTTCCTAAAAGATCTCTTAAGCCTCGATAGTGTGACTGATATCTCATATAACGGTGACAACATTTATTACATTGATAACCGTTATGGGCGATTAAGAAGAGATGTGGAAGTTGAACCACAACTAGTTAAAGACTTTATTAGACAAATTGCTAATCTGTCTGAAAAGCAGTTTTCCTATCAAAGCCCTGAACTAGATGTTTCATTTGGAAAATATAGATTAAGCGCTCTACATCAAAGCATTTGTCGTAAGAACAATGTGGAGTGTGTTTGTTTTTCTATTCGTATTGCCTCTAGCAAATTGCGTATCGAAGAAAACGAACAATTTTTTCCTCGTGAAGTTATTGAATTACTAGATGTTTTAATAGATTCAAATGTTTCGATTGTTATCGGTGGATTAACGGGCTCTGGTAAGACTGAACTACAAAAATATCTCATTACAAGAATGAGAGAAAATACGAGAACAATTGTCATAGACAATATTCTTGAATTAGACCAATTAAAAATTAATAAGAATCTAGATTTCAACATTTGGCAAGTTGATGAGAATCGTTCTAAAGCTTCTATTCAAAGTTTGGTTAGAACCGCCTTAAGAAGTAATCCAGACTGGTTAATCGTCGCGGAATCTCGTGGTAAAGAAATGCTCGAAGTATTGAACTCATCTTTAACCGGCCATCCAATCATCACCACATTACACGCTCTTGATATCGAAAGCATGCCATATCGCATGGTGAGAATGGTGATGATGAATGAACAGAAAATGGATTTTAACGATGTATATCAAGATATAGCCTACCACATGCGTTTCTATATCTATATGAAAAGAAAGTACCTCAAAAATGGTGCAGTTTTAAGATACATTTCATCCATTGCTTACCTTAATGGTAAAGATATGGAAGAAATATACGGTAGTGACGGGAAGAATAAAAAGTATAAATCGCTATCTGCTAATGCCAAAGCCTTACTCAATATTTCAGTGACAAGCGATTTATTCAAAAAGACTTATCTAGGAGGTAATAAATGAACTTTTTATTAATCGGTATCTTTGTCTCTTTAGCCTTTGCCGGCCTGATTTATTTGGCGAGCGAAAACATTTTTATCTGCCTTTTTATTTTCTTGTTTTCATTGGCGTTTTTTGTTTTCATCGTCAGAAGGCAAATTGACAAATATCGAGAAAAAACCCGCCGCTACCATCAGTGCTATCAGTTTATTAATACATATTTAGTTTCTTTGAGCATTAAAGGATCAATGACCGCCGCTAGGGAAAGCAGCTATGATACCTCAGATAAAGGCACAAAAGAAATACTGGATTCAATTAAAGAATTTGATGAAGGAGAGAAACTATCTTACCTAAGTAAGTATTTTAAGTTCGACCTTTATCATCTATTTTTAGATACCGTTTCTTTGTGGAATGAACAAGGTGGAGATATCTTAGCGATGAGTCAACATTTAGTGAATCAAGTGCGTTTAAAAGAAGAATATATTCTCTTTTGTGAATCAACCCATCGTACAAGACTAGTGGAATTCATCGTTTTGTGGGCCCTGACTCTCCTAATCCTTATATCTTTAAGATTTGCCTTATCACAGTTTTTTACACATATCGTTAAAACCATTTTTTATCAAGTCGCTGTAGTAGCGATATTCATATTTTTAATAGTGTCGATTTATGTAATGGTTAAACGTATTACCAATATTACTTTAGAGGGGTGGAAAGATGATGAAAAATAGTCTTAAAGAAACCATCGAATTTGTTGGCCTATCATACACCAAAGAAATGCTCAAGATAATAGTTTTAAACTTGCTTGTCTTGGGTTCGGTCGCTCTTATTTATTTCCTATTAAATAATGTAGTCGTTTCCATTTTCATTTTAATCGCTCTTATCGTTATTGATTATTTTTTGCTTAGTAGATTTAACGATAAGAAAAAAGCTCTACTTAAAAGTCGAGAAAATGAGCTCATCGCTATCATTTCCTATTTTGAAGTATATGTGCAAAACAAAAACAACGTTTATCAATCATTTAATATGCTTATTCCATATTGTTCACCGTGGATGAAAGATAAAATCGAAGTTCTTTTAAAAGAGATTGATGAAGATAAAACAGTTCAACCATTTGTGAACTTCGCTAGTAACTTTCATCAATTATCCACGCATAGCTTAATGCTTTCTATCTACCAAATGGTGGATCAGGGAGAAAATACGCATCAATTAAAACAATTTGATGTCATCTTTACTGAATTAGCTAGAAACAGAAACCGTGAAATGATGGAGCAGAAATCAAACTCGCTTGCCAACATGTCCACATTCCCTTTGATAGGGGCGGGTTTAATTACCATCACTTTAACGATGTCTATTTTATCGATACTGGGGGATTTAATTAATGTCGTATAAAGTTGGTCTCATCTTATCCATGGTTTTTGTTTCTTTGTGCTTTCTTTTTGGGGCGGATCTTTTATCCATTCAAAGCGTTTATTCAACGTTGGACGCTAAAGCAAACAACATTTGTTATCTCATTTCTAAAAATGGGGTAGTGGATAAAAGCTTTGCAAAATTTGTGCAAGCCACATATAAAGTGAAGTTTTCCGCTCCAAACAATCCATCACCTTATTTTGGCGAAGAAATCACCTTTACAATCTCAACGACCTATACGCCACTAGTAATTAGTAAAAAAGAGATGACTATATCAATCTCTCGTATCGCGGTCGTGGGTTTTTACGGGTAGAAAGGAGGTATTTATGTCTGAGATTAAAGGACAATTGCTTGGTATTATTTTGGTAATCATCGTCTTTGGCGTTGTCGCCGCTGGCATTTCTACAGTTTTCCAAAACCTTACTAATTCAGTTTCAAGCGAAGTGGCTAAAGCAGTCACGACAAACCCTAAAGCAGAAATGTTGACTTTCTAACAAATAACGGCTCCTAAAAAGGCCGTTTTTTATATTGAAGGGAGGGGGAAGTTATTGTATTATAGTGGGGACATGGAAGCATTAGAAATTGTAAAAGAAGCAATCAAAGACCGTATTAATATCGGTGCGATTAATTACGATGACAAGTTAGACGACCTTGGCCTCGATTCTTTAGACTTAGTCGAAACTATGCTTAAGATTGAAGAAGCCTTAAATGTCGAATTTGCCACTGATGAAATTGTCGAACTTAAAACAATTCGCGACGTCGTTAATTTAATCGAATCAAAAAAATAAATAATTGTCTTGTCATTGCTGTTCGCACATGATAATATTTTATTCGCGCTTATAAAGCGTTGCCTACCTAGCTCAGTCGGTAGAGCTATCGGCTGTTAACCGATCGGTCGTGGGTTCGAGTCCCTCGGTAGGCGCCACTTGGCGAATTGGAGAAGCGGCTTAACTCACATGCCTTTCACGCATGCATTCACGGGTTCGAATCCCGTATTCGTCACCAACTTAGAAACATAGGATTGATACAAACGTGTCAGTCCTTTTTTCTTAGATACAATCTAACTTTTTACAAATATAGCTTTTATGGCCTACTGCGAAACGGGCCGTTTTTTGATAAAAATCAAGAAATCATATTCTCTATACTGGTCAAAAACATAACTACTGGCTAAAAATATATGACTTTATGGAAAATAACTCTATATTTCGGTATAATCAATGTTGATTATTGTCTAACATAGTGGAGGACGGAATAATGGCAAACGATAGATTTGATGTTTTATGGGATGATAACCCAGTGGATGTAACTGCAGAAGCTAATTTTATTTGGAGTATAGCGAATAAGCTTCGTGGCACATATATGCCAGATAAATATGGTGATGTTATTATTCCTATGACTATTATCAGACGTTTTGAGTGTGCTCTTTCTAACACGAAACAACAAGTGGTGGACCAATTTGATAAGAATCCAGATTATCCAGCCAAAGC
Organism: uncultured Erysipelotrichaceae bacterium; assembly: GCA_902782395.1. The sequence continues at coordinate 18,740 of CACZNF010000001.1, forward strand.
ATTTGAAAAGATAACTGGCTACCAGTTTTACAATGTGAGCCATTTTACTTTAAAAGAATTAACAAACGATCCAGATAATTTAGCTGCAAATTTCAAAGATTATATCAATGGTTTTTCAGAAAATGTTCAGGACATTTTTAAGCAGCTTAAATTATCTGACCATATAGAAACAATGGATGAGGGAGGATGCCTTTATACCGTTGTAAAAGCTTTCTCTGAATTAGATTTGAATCCAAGTACATATGACTCGATAAAGATGGGGTACATTTTTGAAAATTTGATTGGACGCTTCTTCCAAAATGTTGATGCAGGTCAGTTTTATACCGGTCGTGATATTATTAAAACTCTAGTTTCAATTCTTATTTCTGAGGGTTGTGATGATATTTACCAAGATCATAAAGTTATCACTGTATGCGATCAAGCATGTGGTACTGGCGGTATGTTATCGACAGCCTTTTCCTATTTAAAACACATTAATCCAACCGCAGATGTAAGACTTTATGGTCAAGAATTCATGGGTCCTTCGTATGCCATTGGTTTGGCAGAAATGCTAATTAAAGGGCAGGATGCTAGAAATTTTAGACATGCCGATACATTTAAACAAGATTGCTTCTCGGATACAAAAATGAGATTCGTCATCGAGAATCCTCCTTTCGGTACTCCTTGGGCAGGCAAAGATGCTAAAGAAGGACAAGAAGACGCTGTTAAAAATGAATATGCTAAAAGGACAAGTGGTTCATGTAGATGGGGTGCCGGTCTTCCAGGTGGCGGAGACTCCCAACTCATTTTTATGCAATCAGCAATAGATAAGATGGATGAAAAGGTTGGCCGTGCAGCTATCATTGAGAATGGATCCCCTTTGTTTACTGGCAGCACATCTTCCGGTGAAAGCCAAATTAGAAGATGGATTTTAGAAAACGATTTGGTCGAAGCTATAATAGCTTTGCCTGTTGATTTATTCTATAACACTGGCATTCAAACATTTGTTTGGATTCTTTCAAAAAATAAAAGAGCTGAACGAAAAGGCAAAATTCAGTTAATTGATGCTTCTCAGATTTTTCACAAGCTTCGTAAAGGTCTTGGTTGTAAGAAAAATGAATTGACCCCTGAAGACAGGAAGATCATTACTGATTTATACACAAATTTTGATAACAACGATCCAAGTGGTTTAGTAAAAATTTATGATAACTCTGAATTTATCTATAGAGAGTATACGGTAATGCAACCTCTTCAAAGAAGTTATGCTATTACAGAGGAACGTATTAGTCACATGATAGAAAAAGGCTCGCTTAGTTCTATTTATGATGAAGGAAAAGTATATGAACTTGAAAACAGCACCGAGTCTGATGCTGAAAAAAAGAAAAAAGAGTTAAAAAAACTTCAATCTTTGAAAGAAGGCAAACCATTATATGATTCAATTATTGAAACATTACGAGCTTCAATTAATGAAAAAGTTTATTATAAACTTTCAGATTTTGAACCAGTTATTAAAAAAGTTCTAAGTGGTTTTGACAAGAAAATTATTGAAAAAGTTATAGATGGTCTATCCCAAATGGACAAAAAAGCAGAAATCCATAGAAACAAAAAAGGCATCATTTACGATAAGGAAACAAAAGATACTGAAATTGTTAAGTGGGATGAAGACATTGATACTTATATGGCTAGAGAAGTATTGCCTCATGTTCCTGATGCCGCTGCATTTTTCGAGGGAATAGATGTTAATGCTAAATTTGAAGATGATTGTGGGCAAAAAATAATTAAAATCGGAGCTGAAATACCGTTCACTAGATATTTTTATCAGTATAAAGAACCAACACCAAGCGAAGTATTACTAAATGACTTCCAAAAACTCGAGGATAGTATTCAGTCAAACATAAGTAAGCTTTTTAAAGGTAATAAATGATGAGAACGATGAAAGATAGTGGCTTTGGCTGGCTTAGAAAAATACCTGTCGATTGGGAAGTTTTGAAGATAAAAGATGGCTTTTACAGGAAAAAAGCAAAGGCGTTTCAAAATGACCCTGTTGTTTTGTCGCTTGCTCGTAGCGGCGTCAAAATTAGAGATATAACGACTAATGAAGGGCAACTAGCAGCAAGCTATTATGAGTATAATCCTGTAGACATTGATGACATGCTTTTAAATCCTATGGATTTACAAAGTGGTGCAAACTGCAGTATCTCAGAAGTTAAAGGAGTTATAAGTCCAGCCTATATTAATTTAAGGTATAAAAATGGATTCAATCCGCTATTTTATGATTACTACTTTAAATATCAGTATTGGTCATATGCGTTCTTTAGCTATGGAAAAGGCGTTTCTTTTGACAATAGATGGACTCTTAATGAAGATACTTTAATGAACCTCCCTCTACTAAAGCCAAGCAAACAAGAACAAGATAAGATCGCGACATTTTTAAAGAGAGAATGCACCAAAATAGACTCTATCTTAGAAGATGTTCAAAACCAAATAGATAAATTATCTGAGTATAAGAGATCAGTTATTGTTGATGCAGTTACTAAGGGCGTTGATAAATGCTCTAACTTTGTTGATAGTGGAATGAAATGGATAGGGAAAATACCGGCTCATTGGAAAACGGAAAAGATTAAGTACAATTTTTATAGACACGAATTAAGGAATCCGGGGGGCATGGAAATTTTGTCTGTGTACAGAGAATATGGTGTCATTCCAAAAAATAGCAGAGATGACAATCACAATGTAACATCCGAAGACACCTCAAAATACAAATATGTAAAGCCCGGCTATTTAGTTATCAATAAAATGAAGGCTTGGCAAGGTTCTATGGGTGTTTCTGATTACGAAGGCGTTGTTAGCCCTGCATATTTCATTTATAGATTTAAGAATGATTCTTTTTCAAAAAGATACGTCCACTATTTATTAAGATCCTGCTATAAAGATGAATTGAGAAGAATCTCTGGTGGTATCCGCGAAGGACAGTGGGATCTAGACCCAGATCGTTTTGGAAATACGCTTATTTTGATTCCTCCAATGGATGAACAAAACAGAATAGTTTCATATTTAGAGGAAAAATGTTCTGATATCGATAGTATTATATCGAAGAAAAAAGAACAATTAGATGTTTTAGAGGAATACAAAAGATCCCTTATATATGAATATGTGACAGGTAAAAAGGAGGTTCCAAATGAGTGAGGTACTAAGTGAAAAACAATATCAAAGATTCATTATTGATTATTTGACTTCTCATAATGGATATATTGAACGCAAAGATTCTAACTTCGATAGATATTTTGCGATGGATAGACAGTTGGTTTTGAACTTCCTTTATGACACCCAACCAAAAGAAATGACTGCTCTTAATAAAATTCTCAAGAGCGATTTTGAAGAAAAACTAATAAATACCATAAATCAGAAGATTGTTACATCTTCCTTGCTCGATTGTTTAAAACATGGCATTGATATTAACAATGTGCATTTAAACTTGATGTATGCGAAACCAGCTACATCATTTAATAAAGATCTCAATAAGAAATATGAGCAGAATATTTTTTCAATAGCAGAAGAAGTGTATGCCAAAGACGACGAGAGAATTGATTTAGTTATTTTCTTGAATGGCTTTGCTATTATTTCATTCGAACTTAAGTGCAATGCTTCTGGTCAAAACTATGAAAATGCTATTAAACAATATAGAAATGAACGCGATCCTGAATCTAGATTATTTAGATTTAAATCAGGCTGTATTGTTAATTTTGCTATGGATCTAGAAGAAGCATACATGACAACCAAATTAAATCATGGTGCGACTTATTTCTTGCCTTTTAACAGAGGTAAAGGAACTGGTGTTAATGTTGGCAAAGGAAACCCATTAAACCCTGATGGATTTGGTGTTTCTTATATGTGGGAAGACATTCTTACTAAAGAAACAATCCTTGAGCTCATTTCTAAATTCGTATTCCTTGAAAGAATCGAGAAAAAGGACGGAAAGGATAAGAAGAAAATTAAAGAAACAGTTATCTTCCCAAGATATCATCAGCTTAACTGCATCAGAAAATCCTTAAAAGACGTTAAAGAAAACGGTACATTGAATAATTACTTAATTCAGCATAGTGCCGGTTCCGGTAAAACATATACGATTGCATGGTTAGCTCACAGATTAGCTACGCTCCACAACGATGAAGATAAGATTATCTTTGATAATGTCGTTATTGTTACTGATAGAGTGGTGGTTGATAGACAACTTCAAAAAGCGGTTCAATCTTTAGAGCACAAGACAGGCTTTATTAGAGTCATGGATGATAAGTGCTCCTCTGATGATTTAAGACTTGCTCTTGAAGGTAATACCAAGATTATTGCGACTACCATTCAAAAGTTTTTGTACATTGCCGATATTGTTCAAGGATTAAAAAATAAGACTTTTGCTGTGTTAATTGACGAAGCACATTCATCCACATCAGGCAAAGACATGGCCGCTGTTACTAAGGCACTAGGCTCTGATGTTGACTATGAAGAAGATGCCTATAACATGGATGCAGAAGATATTATAGCGGACGAAATCGGAAGCCACGGTAAACAATCCAACGTTTCTATGTTTGCTTTCACAGCGACTCCAAAAGCCACAACTTTAGAGTTATTTGGAACAATTAACAAGAACGGATTAAAAGAAGCGTTTGATTTATATTCAATGAAACAAGCTATCGAGGAAGGTTTTATCCTTGATGTGCTCCAAAGCTATACTCCATACAAAACTTTCTTTAAGATTAATAAGAAAATCGAAGAAGATCCTAAATATCAAACCAAAAAGGCTAAAAAGAAAATCTTTAAGTTTGCGATGCTTCATGATGAAAATATCGCTCAAAGAACGAAGATTATAGTTGAGCACTTTAGAAACAACGTCATGTCTGAATTAGGCGGGCAAGCTAGAGCGATGGTGGTCACAGGCTCCAGAGCAGAAGCAGTTAAATACTTCTTTGCTTTTAATGATTATTTAAGCGAAATGAACTACCAGGACCTTAAAACAATGGTAGCGTTCTCTGGAAAAATATCCGAGAAACAGGTAGGTATTTCTGACGATAAAGATAAATACATGTCTGAATCATCATTAAATGGAGTTAGTGAAGAAGATACCCCATTAAAGTTTGATATGGGTGATTATAGAATCATGCTTGTTGCTAATAAATATCAAACAGGATTCGACCAGCCAAAGCTTTGTGCCATGTATGTTATGAAGAAACTTACTGGTGTTAATGCGGTTCAAACTTTATCTAGATTAAATAGAATCTATCCTCCATACGAAAAGAAGACATTTATTCTCGACTTTGTTAATACCTACGAAGATATGGAGGAGGCATTTAAACCATATTTCACAACGACTTTACTCAGTAAATCAGTCACTCCTGATGATGTTTATGGTTTGGATGCTAAGATTGATGGATTCTATATTTTCTCGTTTGAAGATGCCGAAGAAGCTAACAAAATCTTCTATGACACATCCATTTCTTCTACAAAAAGAGAGCAACGCATAAATTATTATTTATCTAAAGCTCACAAAGCCTTCGATGCTCTTGATGTCGAAGATAGAAAAGAAGCTTATAAGGTAATGAGAAAATTCGTTAAGTTCTATGAATTTTTAATTCAGGCTTCTTCATTTAGTGATGCTGATTTGCATAAGAAATACAAATTTATTGTTTGGCTGCTCCCATACTTAAAACCAGGACAACCAGGCGATGGATTTGACCTTAAAGGTAAAATCGATGCATCAGACTTCTATCAAAAGAAAGGGCAAGAAGTAGTGAAGCCAAAACATACTTCTGACCCAAATATTGGAATTGGCGGTTCGACAGTCATTGAACTTTCTAAGGACGAAGAAGAAAGATTATCAGAAATCATAAAAGAGGTTAATAGTAAAACCGGGAAATCGTTCGACAACGATGTAGCAACTAAAGCTGCACTTCAAATCAAAGACATATTAATGAAAAACGCAGACTTAATTGCGGCTGCTAAATCTAATGATTTAGATAACTTCAAATTAGCCTACTATAGTGCTATTGAAAATGCTTTAATTGAAGGCTTAGATCAAAATAAGGATTTCTTTACTTTACTGCTTAATAATGAAATGTTTAGAAAAGAGATATTGGGCATATTTGTAGGAGAAATCTATAAGAGTCTAAAAGAAGAAAAGAAAGAAGATTGATAGGAGAAAATAATATGCCTGCAGAAAAAGGATATGTTTACATTCTTACTAACCCATCATTTCCTGAATATGTCAAAATTGGGTATGCTGATGATGTTGAAGATAGAGTTGAAAGGCTCAACAAAAGCGAATGCACTCCGTTTGCTTTTCGCATCTATGCTACATTAGAAGTTCCTGGAAGATTAAAAGATCTATCTCTTCATAATTTAATTGATAAATTAAACCCGTCTCTTAGAAGCATAGATAAGGTTGATGGTAAGATTAGAAAAAGAGAGTTTTATGCTATTTCTCCTGAGGATGCTTATGAAATATTGGAACTAATAGCAGATATTTGGAACGCCAATGATAAGCTTAAACATTGGAACAAATCTACAGAAGACAAAGCCGACGAGAAAGCGGCCGCTACAATTAGCAAATTGGCTAAGAATAGACATCACTTCAAAGAATTAGAATTTTCATGTAGCTTAACCAACCACCATTATAAGGGTCGAGCAAATGAAGATGGCGTGTTAGAAATAGTGGATATTGACACTAACGAGATAATACCAAATAATGCCAACCCTTCTAAAAAGACGATTCTTGGGGTTGCTTTAGAGGATCTGGGAGTTGATATCAGTGGTGCAGATACCACTTACCAAAGATATAGAGCTCTTCAGAAAAAGTTGCTAGAAAAATAAAATAAAACCAGTTAGTTATTTGCTAGCTGGTTATTTTTTTATGTCTTTGCCAATCTTATCCCAAAGTTTGAATAGAGCATTATACTCTTCACGGAAACTATCGTTTAAAACTTCAATAAAGTTTTTATTTTTTTCAAAATTCTTATCAACTTTATCTAATTCATAAACTTTATAAGTGATTCCGTTTGGTTTTATGTAACCTTGACCTGGTTTGCTATAATCAACCATTTCCTCATCCATTGGAACAAGCCCGTTTTCTTCTGGAATAAAATACCAATATTCTTTGATAACGCATGGGTGTGGCATCCAAGCTTCTATTGGGTGATCATCCAAAATATTAAACACGTCCCAAACTAGATAATGAATTACATCTGATTTCATGCTGTCATTAGGTGCATGGCTGTCTGTATTTCCTTCGTATCCTTCTATGTCTTCGTAAGCATAATCAATATAAGCAAGAATGTTTGTCCTAAAATCCTTATTTGTAAAAACTCTATTTAAAATCGGATAAAAAAGAACCCTTTCTGCTTTAGCCGGCTCCATTTTATGGAACATTTCAATAACGTTTCTTATTTCGCAATCATAGAATCTAAAAGAGTAAACGCGATTATCTCTATTAAGAGCGGCATCAGAACTATATCTTAAAGAGGTGTAGTTATCTATCTGATTGAGCAATTCTTCATCAAACGCTTTGTCAGGAAGATTAGCCAAGAAAAAAGCAGCAAAGAACTCTTGAAAACTCTTATGGATGAAATTATATCTTCCGTTTTCATATGAAATGATTGTTAGATTATCTTTTAAATCATCAAGAAACTGTTGCGTGGTGAATCCATATTTTTTCGCATAGAACATTCTTTTAATCTTTTTTTCGGCATCGCTACGTGTAAAAGAATATTGGAAGTTAAGATAAGTTAGAAAACAAAATTCCGCTATTGAGTTTTTAAGTTCATCCACCTCACAGCCTGTTTTATACGTTCTGTCCATATAATTGCTGTGAACTAAATCATGTGTTTTATACAAAATGTGATAAGCACTATCAAAGAATGTGTGAATATCATTCTCAACTAAAATGCCATCTTGCACATAAATCATGAATTTGATGGTCAGGAGTAGTGGATTGTCTTCGACAGACACTTTCGAGTACTTACGAACGCCGTCTAATTTGATGTTTTTCTTAAACTCTTCCCTCTTTTCAGAATCGAAATCATCAAACTTATCGACTAATTTAAGGGCCTGTTCTTGTCTAAAATTCAACAGTTTAATTGAAACAAAGTTATTTAATGAATCACAAACGCTATTTGGTCTAGATGACAAAACAAAAATATTCGAATCAAACTCCTCACAGAAATCATTAAACTGTGAAATAAATTTGTTTAATAGGGATGCGTTTAATTCATCAAGTGCGTCAAATAAAAACATGAAAAGACCTTTGCTTAAATCTTGCTTAAACACATTAAAATCAAGCATTGAATCATACCTTCTCATTCTTGAGAAAATAAATTCTTCTACAGAAGAATATTTGCTCGTGTAGTCTTTAAGCTTGATAAGGACAGGAACTACTGGTAATGCTTCATAATTAGCAATTTTATCTTTGAATTCATTATCACAAAGCATTAAATGCTTAAGAAACATTGATTTGCCTACGCCACCAATGTTTGTTAATGTCATAAACCTTCCAAACTTTTGAACGAGTGTTTTTGGGGTGGCCTGCTTTAGTGGTGGATTCCCATGCTTCTTTTCTTGGTCTGCCGTCATATCAAAACATACGTCGTTACAAACATAAATTTTATAAAATTTAATTGGTTGTTTAGGATAAAGAATAGTTTTAATCTTTTCTATTTTTTCACAAGCATTGTAAAGATAGTTCTCATAATATTCATCATTTACAGGTTTCACTTCCTCAAGACTTGAATCCCTCTTGAAGAAGTTTTCATCGCTTATTTTTGCATTGGTTTCATCAGAAACAAAATTTGTAACGATGTCGCTGTTATTCAAAAGAGAAAGCTTGGATTCTTTGAAAACATATTCTGTTTTGTGACTATTTAACTCAAAGAATTCGTTGAAAGTATCCTCACCAATAGTGTTGTTTGGTAGATATAAAATGACGTGATACCAGACGGCTAAAATTAAACCAGTAAAATCAAATTCTTTTCTGGTTAAGAAATCATATCTACTGATTTTTTCACCATCTAAATAAACAAAATAAGTGTTATTTGGAACGTTAGGGCAGTTTCTAAGAAGATATAAAAGTTTTTTAACAAAAAGCTTTCTTGTTTCGTCATCATTTATAAGATTATTAGCAATGAAATTTTTAGTGCGATTATAAATGTCACCATAGTGCTTTTCTATTGCTTCCGTAAAATCGTGAACAAATTTTGAAGTGTTAAAACCAATGCCGCCTTGCCCCTCACATGTTTTGTAGCAGGAGGCGGTTTTTTTAACGATGCCTTTTTTTGAATATTCTTCATGAACAATTCCTGCGAGGGATAGCAAAAGATTCTTGGCATCAACTGGTTCAGTGACACCACCCATTCTTTTTGATCTGTGCTCTTCAGTAAAACGAATCTCGGTTAGAAGAGCAAAGAATAATCCTCCGCAAAATTTGTAATCGCTCATATTTCTCCTACAGTTACGGAAACGCTAAGGTAACGCTTTATTCACCTGAATCGACTACCTGTTAATGCCCTCAGAGAAGTGAAAAATCTTCGTGCTGATTGGGCGTTTAGAATTCCAAATAAACTGCATAGAAAATTCTAACAAAAAACGTCTCTATTAACAATTTCTAGTTAATAAAAGCACATCTGTCACTTCTCTAGCAAAAGCAAAAAGGAGCACACAGATGAAAAAAGAAGCAAACACTTATGAAGCAGAAGTGGTCTTTGATGACCCAAAAGAAATCGATGGATACTATGTATCCTTTGTTAACGCAAATGGTCAAACCAAATACGTTAAATGCACTGAAGAATTCTTCCATGAATATCGCAATATGGAACGTGACATGGAACGTCAAAAAACTAAAGGAACTATTTATAAGGTTCGCTATGAAGATGACACCTATAAATGGACTATGGAAAAACCAGTAGATGGCGATGGCCATATCGACTATGAAGCCTTTCCTGTTGGTTCTCTTGATTATTTAAAAGAAGAATTCGATTTGGAATACGCCAATGCCGATGATCCAACTGATGGTGTTGGTGTTGATGTTGATAAACACATCCTTAATGACAGAGTTAAAAAAGCTCTAACCATTTTAGATAAGCAAGATAGAGAAATCTTCAAGCTCTATTACTACGGACATAAGACCGATTCCGAGATAGCTATTCTCGTTTTTAAAGATGAATCTAAGCGTGCGACTGTGCAAAGAAAAAAGACAGCCGCTTTTAATGCTGTAGTCGAATTTGTAAAAAAGTTTTATTAAATAAATTATTTAATAAAAGAAGATAAAAAGTGAGCAGAGATTATCACTTACCGCCATTAACTCTTGTCCGGGGTAGGAACACTTCGGCAAAGGAGTAAAGCGATGTATCGCAAAGCAAGAGACGGCCCGAAGCCAAAACAAGTATCAAAAGAAAAATCTAAACAAATCTATTAGAAAGGAGAACACACATGCAAAGTTTAGAAACAATCTTAACGACTGCAGAAAAAATCTTAGCTGCAGCCACCGAATTAACAAAATTAGTTGCTGATTTCATGAAGGTGATTAAAGAGCTCAAAGAAGAGCCAGCCCAAGTAGTGGAAGCACCTAAAAACGCAATCACATTAGAAGACGTTAGAAAAGTCTTAACCGCCTTATCTCGTGATGGTCATACCGCTGAAGTTAAAGCGTTATTAACCAAACACGGTGTCAACCGTTTATCAGAAGTTAAAGCGGAAGAATATGAAACTCTTCTAAAAGAAGCGGAGGATATTCACTAATGCCTGATGTCCACGCGAAGATATTCTCTCCTTCAGCAATGGAACGCTTATTAAAATGCTTTGGCTCTTATGAAGCTAGTAAAGATATCCCAGAGCAAGGTTCGCTATTTGCTGATGAGGGAACCGAGGCCCACAGCGTTGCCTCTTATAAAGTTAAAACCGCTGTTGGTATTACACCTGATGAGGATCTTTCTAACCTTGTTTGGAGAAATAAGGAAATGGAAGATGCAACCGATGGTTATCTCACTTACTGTTTAGAAAAATTCAGTGAAGCTAAAGAACTATGCAAGGATGCATCCATCATGGTGGAAACCCGTGTCGCAGCTCCTAGTATCGATGAGGATTTATTCGGTACAACCGACTGTGCAATTCTAGCTGGAAGTAGATTATATATAATCGACTTCAAATATGGAAAAGGTGTCCAAGTTGATGCCACTAATAATTTTCAAGAAATGACATATGCAGTTTGTTGCCTAGAAACCTTCGGAGACTTATATGACTTTGAAGAAGTGGTGCTCTGCATCTATCAACCAAGACTTAACTCCATCTCTGAATGGACCATCAAAGTATCCGAGTTAAAAGAATGGGTAGAAACCGTTCTTAAACCAGGTGTCAAAGCCATCAGAGAAGGTAGTGTCGAATTTCATCCTGGTAAACACTGTCAATTCTGTAAAGCTAAACCCTTCTGTAAGGCTTTAAGAGATAAGAATCTCGAATTAGCAAAGCACGAATTTAGACCAGCGTTTCTCCTCGATGATGATGAGATAGAAGAAGTCTTGTTAAAAGCGGATGAATTCATCAACTGGATTAATTCCGTTAAAGACTACGCACTTAGTGAAGCAATTCACGGTAAACGCTATAAAGCCCTCAAGTTAGTTGAAGGTCGTAGCACCAGAAAGTTCTCATCTGAAGCTGACGTAGCAAGAGTAGTGCAAGAAGCCGGGTATGACCCATTCGAACATAAGCTCTTATCTATTACCGATATGACATCACTTTTAGGTAAGACACAGTTCAACGAACTACTCTCTAAATTCATCGTTAGAACTAAACCAAAATTAGCGTTAGTTAAACGCGATGATAAAAGACCAGAAGTCACTTCCGCTGAAGCAGACTTCAAAGACATTGACGATTAATAGAAAGGAATAAGTAATTTTATGGAAAAAGTCAATCCTACTAAAGTAATCCTTGGCAAAGATACTTTATTCTCATTTGTAAATTTATGGACCCCAAAAGCAGTCGCTGAAGGATCTCAAGCCAAATATTCACTCTCCTGTGTTATCAAGAAAGATAGCCCAGATGTCGCTAAAGTTAGAGCCGCTATTAAAGCCGCTTATGACGAAGGCCAAGCTAAGTTAAAAGGCAACTCTAAAACAGTCCCACCTTTAGAAGCAATCAAGACACCACTTCGTGATGGTGATATTGATAGAGCTGGAGACGAAGATTATGCCGGTTGTTACTTCTTAAATGCAACTAGCATCCAACCAGTCGGTATCGTTGATAGAGACTGCAACCCAATCTTAGACCACTCTGAAGTCTATAGTGGAATCAGAGGACGCGTTGCCTTACAGTTCTATTGCTTCAATAACTCAGGTAACCGCGGCATCGCTGTTTCTGTATCAAATGTTCAAAAATGGAGTGATGGTCCAGCTCTAGGTAATAAGTCCACACCAGAAGAAGACTTCGGTGGCTTGGATGATGACGATGAGTTCTTATCGTAATCTATCAATCGACCTAGAAACCTACTCATCAGTAAATCTTAAAAAGTCGGGAGTCGCTTGCTATGTCGAGTCTCCCGACTTTGCTATATTGCTGATTGGTTATAGCTTTGATGATGAGGAAGTTAAAGTAGTGGACCTAGCTTGTGGCGAGCTTCCTCCTCAAGAATTCATTGATGCATTAACAGATGACAGTATCACTAAGTGGGCATTTAACACCCAATTTGAAAGATATTGCTTATCCAAATATCTAGGATTACCTATTGGTACTTATCTATCTCCACGTCAATGGAAGGACACGATGATATGGGCCAATGTGATGGGCATTAACTTATCACTTGCCGGTGTTGGTGAAGTTTTAGAACTCGAAAACCGCAAGATGGAAGAAGGTGCCGCGTTGATTCGCTACTTTACTGTACCCTGCCTTCCAACTAAGTCTAATTATCACCGCACTAGAAACCTTCCTGAACATAATCCACTAAAGTGGAAAACATTCAAAGAATATAACCGCATGGACGTTATCGTTGAGAAGTCTATCCAACGTGCTTTAGCTAAACACCCAGTACCAGATTTTATTTGGGAGGAGTTTTGGCTTAGTGAAGAAATCAACGATAGAGGGGTGTTAATCGATGTGGATCTCGCCAGATCTGCAATTGCTATTGATGCTGCTATTTCTAAAGAACTCATGGAAAAGATGAAGCTTCTTACTTCACTTGATAATCCTAATTCGGTATCGCAGCTTAAGGAGTGGCTCGAAAGAAATGGAATCATTATAGATTCAATTGGCAAAAAGAGCCTTCTAGAGCTCAAAAAGACTCTGAACGAACAAAATATCGTGGAAGTGTTAAAACTACGCGAAATGACATCAAAAACATCAATTAAGAAGTATCAGGCGATGATAGATTGCATCAACTCCGATAATCGTGCTAGGGGACTATTCGCTTTTGCCTCATGTAAGACACTAAGATGGTCCTCTAAAAGAATCCAACTTCAAAACCTAAAAAGGAATAATCTTCCTGACTTAGAAGAAGCTCGTTCTTTAGTGAAGAAAGGTGATATCGCAGCACTCAACATGCTCTACGATGATGTACCTGATGTTCTTAGCCAACTTATCAGAACTGCACTAATACCAAAACCTGGTTATAAATTTGTCGTAGCGGACTTTAGTTCGATTGAGGCGAGAGTGTTGGCGAAACTGGCTAATGAACAGTGGAGGCTTGATGCTTTTAAAGAAGGCAAAGATATCTACTGTGCTTCAGCTTCAGCGATGTTCCATAAGGAAGTCCATAAGCATGACCCCGAACGCCAAAAAGGAAAAATAAGTGAGCTTGCGTTAGGTTACTCCGGAGGAGTATCTGCTCTAAAAGCGATGGGTGCTCTTGATATGGGTATTCCTGAAGAAGAACTTCCTGACATTGTTAAGCGTTGGCGTGCAGCTTCTCCAAATATTGTCAAATTCTGGAAGGATATCGGTAATGCCGCTATCAAAGCTGTCAAAGAAAGAACGACTACACACGTTGGTGACATTATCTTTAGATACAAAGGGCAGATTCTTTATTTGGAAATCCCATCTGGTCATTTCATCGCTTATATCAAGCCAAGAATCGAACGTGACCAATACGATAGGGAAGTCATCGTGTATAAAGGTGTCAACATGGCTAAGAAGTGGAGTGATGTTGAAATCTATAACGGCAAGATAGTAGAAAATCTCGTGCAATTTTATGCTCGATGTGTGCTTGCCCACTCAATGCAAAACCTATCTAAGAAATACGATATTGTCGCTCATATACACGATGAAGTAATCATTGAATGTCCTCTCGATACTAAAGTTGAAGATGTCTGCGAACTCATGTCCGTTACTCCAAGTTGGGCCGCTGATTTACCTCTTAAAGCAGAAGGCTATGAAACTTTCTTCTATAAGAAGGATTAAAAAAGTGAGCAGAAGATGGCACTAACCGCCATTAACCATTAAGGAGGTGCGTAACATGTACGACATCAATAAAGGTACCGCAACTGTTAGCGGTCAAACATTCCCAGTCTATAAGAGGGAAGTCAATGGTGCTAATCAGCTCGAAGTTGTAGCTGGCACCAACGGTTACTGCGGCGGTGATAGTGGTCACGGCTCCAGAACCTACATTAAAATTCGTGATTTAGGTGGCACAGACATCACCGTTAAAAAGTTAGAAAACAAATATGGTGATGAAGGTGTCGAACTTATTCTCGGTGGCGATAGTGAACTTTGTACTGTTATTGAAGGCTTAGAATTCATCGTTAGTGTTCTTAAAGCTCAAGCTAAAGGACAAAACCTCTAATGAAGTTTACTCTCTATTCAAATAGCTATAGGGGTAGGGCAGATAAAACGCTCTATCCCTATAAGCATGAAGTAGTTGATGAAGAATCTTTGAAGAAGGCAGTGAGTCATGACTACGTTGGTGTCACCTATAAAGATAACCACCGCACTGAGGCAGACTTTGAAAGCTGTGATGTTATCATGGTTGACCTCGACAATGATCACTCCGAAAATCCTGAAGATTGGAAGTCATTAGAAGATATAAAGAACACTTTCCCAGATGTAAGCTTTGCTTATCAATATAGTCGCAACCATAACAAGATAAAGGACGGCAGACCAGCCAGACCTAAAATCCACTTATTATTCCCCTGTGCTCCAGTTGCTAGTGCAGAAGAATGTAAATACTACAAGCAACTAATTTATTTGTATTTCCCGTTCATTGATACTAACGCGATGGATGCTGCTCGATGCTTATTTGGCACCGAAGACCCACAAGTTGGAATAGTGGAAGGGAAGATGAACATCGATGAGTTCTTTAATGAAGAAAACTTCGAGCAGAATATCGGTAAAGTTAAGAAAGGCTCCCGCAATAAAACCATGTCAGTGGTGGCCGCCAAAATCTATAAAAGGATGGGTGCTACTGATGAAGCTACTGAAACCATCTACAAATATAACGAAGAACATATGGTTCCACCTCTTGATAGGGAAGAACTAGATGCAACCGTTATTCCAAGTGCTAAGAAATTCTTCTTCACTAAAGTGATGGCAGACCCTAACTATAAGCCTGCTGATAAATATGAAGAAGCTGAATGGCAAAAGAAGCTATTTAGGAATAAAAACGGTGGTATTGCTAATACGCTTCTTAACTTAGTCGCTATCATCCAAAACGATGAACATCTAAAGAATATCGTTTATAACGAACTATCTGATTCATTAGAAATTGTCGGTGAAGTTCCGTGGGACCATCCCGGAAAGCAGTGGCGTGATGCAGATGATTCACAAGTTATCTGCTATGTGGAAAATACCTATCACGTTCACTTTTCTAAAGAAGTTTATATGACGGCTCTTCAAAAAGTAGCTGATGACCGCAAATATCACCCAATCAAAGACTACTTTAATAATCTACCTGCTTGGGATGGTGTTAAGCGTGTTGACACTTTGCTCATCGATTACTTCGGTGCCGCTGATAACGAATACGTACGAGCGGTTATTAGAAAGATGTTAGCTGGTGCCTATAGACGTGTCATGGAACCTGGTATCAAGTTTGATAACATCCTCTGCTTAAATACCAAACAAGGAACTGGTAAATCTACGCTTATCGCTAAATTAGGTGGTGAATGGTATAACGACTCACTCGCTATCAGCGATATGGATGATAAGACCGCTGCAGAAAAGCTTCAGGGTTATTGGATCCTTGAAATCGGTGAGCTAGCAGGTATGAAGCGTGCTGACGTAGATAAAGTTAAAGCATTTGTCTCTCGCCAAAACGATAGATACCGTCCAGCTTTTGGAAGAAGAGTCACTGCTCATCTAAGACAATGTATTTTCTTTGCTACCACCAATAGTGAAAACGGCTTCTTAAGAGATACGACAGGTAATCGTAGATTCTGGGTTGTTAAAGCTAGTGGTGAAGGCACCAAAAAAGCATGGGATTTAACTAAAGCAGAAGTGGACCAAATATGGGCCGAAGTTAAAACCTATGCTCAAGAAGAACAATTATTCCTTTCTTACAAGTTAGAAGAACTCGCTACTTATGAACAAAGTCAAGCGATGGAAATCGATGAAAGAGAAGGAATGATTAAAAAATATCTCGATACTTTAGTCCCTACTGATTGGGAATCGATGACTTTAGCTGAAAGGCGTGCGTTTTTATCAGGCGATGAGTTTATCACCAAGACTCGTGTCGGTACCGTTAAACGCGACAGAATCAGCAATATGGAAATCTGGTGTGAGTGTCTAGGTAAGGACCAAAATGCCCTAAAAAGACCTGACTCTTTGGAGCTTGCCAGCATCATGGTAAGAAACACGGAGTGGACACGAACTGACTCAACTTACAACTATCCTCTTTACGGAAGACAAAAAATCTATAGACGAAAAACCAAGTGAGACACGAAGTCACCGTGTCAAATTCCTCTCTGTGTCCAAGAACGTGTCGCGTAGTAATACATTGTATTAAAAATCTAAAAACACGTAGTACACGAAAAATTGTATATAGAGAGGAATATAGATAATAAAAGGCAAAAACACGCAAAAAACACATACACGAGAGGTATATAAGGAAAATGTCGTGTCATCGTGTCTTCGTGTCAGAAGTCTTATGGCAGAAGAAGCAAAAATCGAAAAGAAGCTTTGTCAGGAAGTAAAGAAGATAGGTGGTCTGGCCCTTAAGTTTATATCTACAGTAAACGGGTATCCAGACCGATTAATATTGGTGAAATTTGGTCGATTGGCTTTCGTGGAAGTTAAAGCACCTGGTAAGAAACCTAGACCATTACAAATTAGAAGAATCAACGAACTTAGGGACATGGGTTTCAAAGTCTATGTTCTTGATAACAAAAACCAAATCAACCACATCATTGATGAAATTAAAGGAGGCGATAGTGGATGGAATACGTAGCACATGATTACCAAGCATACGCGACTAACTTTATTGAAAATCATCCTATCGCGGCAGTCTTGTTGGATATGGGAATGGGTAAAAGTGTTATTACTCTTACCGCTTTAAACGAGATGCTATTTGACTCCTTTGACATCCATAAGGTTCTAGTTATTACCCCATTAAGAATTGGAAAGATTACGTGGCCTGATGAATTAAAGAAATGGTCACATCTTAAAGACTTAAAAGCAGTAGTAGCGATTGGAACTGAAAAGGTCAGATTAAAAGCTCTTAAAAGCAAAGCTGATATTTATATCATTAACCGCGAAAACGTCATGTGGCTTTATGAAATGTGGAGTAGAGGAGTTATTGCTAATGACTTCGATACCATTGTCATTGATGAATTATCTTCTTTCAAAAATCCGAGATCCTTGAGATTTAAGGCTCTAAGAAAGATTAGGTGTTTCACCAAAAGAGTCATCGGTCTAACTGGAACCCCATGTCCTAACTCTCTTTTAGACCTTTGGGCAGAATTTGCGATATTAGATGGTGGAGTGAGACTAGGAAAGTTTATCACCCATTACCGCGAGCAGTATTTTAGACCAGGAGCCACGAATGGAAATGTTGTCTTTAATTACATCCCTTTACTTGGTGCAGAAGAAGCAATTTATAAAAGGATTGATGATATCACCATCTCCATGAAGGCCATTGACCATCTAAAGATGCCTGACTTAATTAAAAACGAATATAAGGTTTATTTATCCCCAAGCGAGCTGAAGAAATATAGCGATTTCAAAAAGCAGCTTGCTATGGAAATAAAAGGTGAAGTAATAACCGCTGCTAATGCCGCTGTTCTTTCTAACAAATTACTGCAAGTGGCCAATGGTGCCATCTATGAAGAAGGTTCACGTTCTTACGTTGATGTCCACGATAAGAAACTAGAGGCTTTAGAAGATATCATCGAATCTGCTAATAGAAAGCCAATTCTAGTCGCTTATCGGTTCCAACATGACCTAGAGCGAATAAAAGCAAAGCTTAGGAGCATTCCAGATCTCGTTTATGAAGAAATAAATAGTCCAGAATCGATAAGAAGATGGAATAACAAAGAAATCCATGTCGGATTAGTACAGCCACAGTCAGTTGGACACGGCCTAAATCTTCAATCTGGCGGAAACACCATAATTTGGTATTCGATGTGCTTTTCTTTGGAAGCTTATCAACAAACCAATGCCAGATTATATCGACAGGGTCAAGAAAGTGACACGGTGGTGGTTATTCACTTAGTGGCTGATAAAACAATCGATGAACATGCCCTTCGTGTATTAGAAGGAAAAACAGATACACAAAACGCATTACTAGATGCAGTCAAAGCAGAAATAGGAGGAAAGAGCGATGACTTATGATGAAACAAAAGCTTATTTATCACAGTATTATTACGCTTATCAAAAGGTAGATTCCTTAAAGGAAGAACTTCGCTGTTTGGAAGAATTAGCCAATGGTACACAGGGCATCAACTACGATGAACCAGTGGTGCAGAAGTCTCGTTCTTTAAAGGCACCTTTTATTCGCTATATTGATAGAATCCAAAGGAAGGAAGAAGAACTTTCTAAAAAGGTGGAAGAGCTTCTTAATCTTAAAGATGAAATCCATGAAGCAATAGCGACCGTCAATGACCCAGTAATGGAACTAGTTCTTACTTACCGCTACATCAATTTCTGGGAATGGTGTGATATAGCTAGCAAGCTTCATTATGCGGAAAGCTATGTTTATAAGCTTCATCGTAAAGCCATATCCTTAGTTTTGATAAAAGAGGATAGTAAAAGGCAGTAAAACATAGTTTTAGATAGTTTGAAAAAGTCGCTTTTCTCTGATATGCTAAAATCAGCGAAAGCTATAAACAGAAGCCCACTAGAGATAGTGGGTTTTTGCTTGTGTGTTTTTGACATACTTGACCTCCTTTCTGGTCCCACCTGAGTTTGTTTCTTTCCTTGGGTGGGCCGCTTGATGGAGGGAGGAAGGAGAAGAGATGCCACGTAAGCCATTAAAACCATGTCGTTATCCCGGATGCCCTAAGTTAACCAGTGGTTTATATTGCGAGGATCATCAGGGAATCATGGACCGCAACTACAATCAATACACGCGTTCAGCAAATCATAATAAAAAATATGGACGTGCTTGGAAGCGTATCCGTGATAGATACATAAAGGAACACCCACTGTGCGAGCTGTGTTTAAAGGAACAAAAGCTTATACCAGCAACCGAAGTTCACCACATTGTTTTCGTTGAAAATGGTGGTGGAAATGAAGACAGCAATCTTTTAGCGGTTTGTCATAGCCACCATCAGTGGATCCATAAAAATTTTAAATCCGGTGAAATCAAAAAGGGGTAGGGGGTATCAAATCTCTACAGACTTTTTATCGGACATCGGCCCGGGGTTTCACGCGAAAAAATCGCGAAATCAAGAGGGTAATAGGGCAAGAAAGGAGTAGCCTATGGCTAAAGGTACGAATACACATGGCGGTAAACGCCTAAATTCAGGCAGAAAAAGCAAATCTGTACTTGAAAAAACCGAAAGCGGAAATCCGGGTCATAGACCACTCAAAGTCATTGATGTCCCTGATGCGATTGAAGGGGTGGAGATGGAAGGAGTGGACATGCCTGAACCTGCAGAATTCTTATCTGCAACACAAAGAGATGGGTCCACGCTACAAGCTGGCGATATTTATAAGAACACTTGGATGTGGCTTAAACAGCTCGGTGTAGAGAAGCTGGTGCCGGTCCAGATCATCCAACAATTCGCGATGAACTCCGCTAGATGGATTCAATGTGAAGATGCTGTTACCAAATATGGTCACTTAGGCAAACACCCAACAAGCGGTAACCCAATGAGGTCACCATATGTTGGCATGGCTATTGACTATCAAAGGTCTGCATTACAAATTTGGCTCCAAATCTATCAGATTGTTAAAGAAAACTGCTCTGTTGATTATCGCAACGGACTAAACCCTGCAGATGATGTGATGGAAAGACTCCTAAGAAGCAGGGGAAATTAACCGCAAAAATTGTATCAAAGTAGTGTCTTATTAAGTTGCTATTACTATGTAATAGAGCGAATATATGAGTACCAGAAAAGAGGTACTTAAAATGAAAAAAATGGTAAACAAAAAGGCCTACAGAAAAGCCAAGAAAGAAAAGGAACTTGAGATGTGCAAAAAGTCATCTGAGTACCATTTTGGAAGCTTCGTTAATGGAAAATGGGAAGTTCTTCCTTTCTAAGAGGTAACAGTATGGCAAGACACATTGAAACTAAAAAAGGACTCAATACCCTAGCAGATAGAATGTGCAAGTGGGGATTTGAACACCAAGGCAAACCAGAATACAAATTTGAAGAATTCGATTATTGGTGGAAAGTGGTGGCCGGTTGTATCACAGAAGGCTTGGCTATGGATGAGGTAGATTATGAAAACGCACCTACATGGTTCAGAGAGCTTTGGAGGGGGTTGAAATAATGTATTTAGTAACTGAAGGCAAACGCAAAGAGAACCAATTAGGATACGCTCCTAAGACTCAAGAATATGTTTATTACCATCATGGTAAGGAAATATGGAGGGAAAAAGGAGATACCAGTCTCCTTGATTACTTCAACGAAGTAAGAGCAGACGTTCGCATGTTCAGAGATGAGGATATCAAAGACAATCCAATCTGGAAAAAGTACAGTGACTCCTGCTTTGAATTTGAAAGAAAGGAGCGTGGCTGGTAATGCAAGACAGATTAAGACTATTCCGTTGGATTGATGAATTCATGAAAGGCAACTTCGATGATGCCGATGTAAGAACCCAAATATTGGCCGGTTGGTATGATTGGTTCTGCAAAGATAGCAGCTTAGCCAACAAAACCAAAAAGATGGGTAACATCATTAAGCAAGTCAAACGTGGTGGTAAGGTTGATATCGAAAACTGGTATGTTTGGTTCAAAAACAACTGTCCACTAAATGGTCCCTTATATGACGATTTTAGATTTGCGGACTTGGAAACTGGTAACGTAATGTTCACCATCCAAATAGACTGTTGCTGGAACAAGAGCAGATACGCGGTTTATGGAAGAACACCAGATGGAGAATTCCATTCTGATGAACCTCTATTTGAAACCGACTCATCAAGGGAACTTGTTAAATGGCTTAATAGCCCTTGGGAAAACTAGGCTTAGACACAATTAGAACAGCACCTTCGGGTGCTTTTACTTTGTAAAGGAGATAAAGGAGATGTTTGATGCCACAATAGAAACTTTATACATGTCCTTTGTTTCTTTGATTATCTCTTGGGTCATAGCTTTACCGCTTGGCTCTTTAGTCAGTGAAACAAGACCAGGAGGATTGTTTCCTTCTCGAATAGCAAACTTTATCTTAAACAGAATCATCGACATTGGCCGTTCCATACCATTTATTCTTTTGGTGGTATTTTTATTTCCTTTCACGAGGTTATTAATTGGAACAGCAATAGGAACAACAGCGATGATAGTGCCTTTGACAATCTGTGCTATCCCTTTTGAGGCACGATTAGTGGAAGAAGCTCTCTCCGAAGTTCCTTATTCAATTGTTGAGGCCGCTAAGATTGATGGAGCTAGTAATCTAAAGATTATCGTTAGAATAAAGTGGGCCTGTAAGGTTCCTTATCTAGTTAATTCGGTCGGTATTAGCTTGATTAATATCATCGGCTATTCCGCTATGGCTGGAGTAGTTGGTGGAGGTGGCATTGGTAGTCACGCCATCATTTTTGGTTTTCAGCGATTTAACTGGAACATCATCGCAATTGATGTAGTGATAATTGTGATCATTGTTTGCTTAATTCAAATCATTAATAACCTGTTAGTCAGGTTTCTTTTATGGAGGTGCCTATGCATAAAACACTAAAGTTTCTCATACTTGCCTGCTTGCCTGTGCTTACGCTAGCAGGATGCAAAGAATCAAACCAAATAATCGTAGTGGGAGCAAGTTCAACTCCCCATGCTTTAATCTTAGAACAAACCAAAGGTTACATTAACGAAAAAGGCTATGAATTGGAAATTAAAGTCTTTAATGATTATGTCCTTCCAAATTATGCCTTAGAAAATGGTGAGCTTGATGCGAATTATTTCCAACACAAACCTTATCTAAACGAATTTAATGAATCTAATGGGACGCATCTGGTCCCTGTTCTTGATGTTCACTTTGAACCAATGGGTATCTATGGCGGCAATAAAAATACGCTAGGTTCTTTTGAAAGAGGTGACAAAGTCATCGTTCCTAGTGATAAGTCAAATTACGAAAGAGCAGTTGAACTTTTAGAAGAAACTGGAATGGCCACTGCAAATCTCGTACAAGTTGAAGCTCAGAACATTCCGCTCATGTTAAGCGACTGTGCTTATGCTGTTATTAACGGCAACTATGCTTTATCTTCAGGAGTAGTGAGCCGCTGCTTGGTTACAGAAGATAAAGAATCTGAAATCGCTAAAACCATGGCGAATGTCATCGCTGTTAAAGAAGGCAAACAAGAAGCTGAAAAAACAAAAGTTCTAGTTGAAGCCTTAAAACAAGAAAACATCAAAAGCTATATTGAATCACAATTTGGAGATTCAGTTATCTATATGGCTTAATTTATTATTTGTCTCTTAGAGAATTAATTCTCAAGAGTCTAATAATACCCGTGAAAAATAGTATTTTTACCCCAGAAAATGGGGCTTTTTGATGTCTATACTCAATAACTAGTTATTCAGTATAGGTAAAAATTGATAAAAGGAGGAATGCCTATGGCATACGAGCGTTGTAATAAATTCCATCCAGATAAGACTGCGGATAGAATTGCTGGTGCTTTAGTCGATATGGCTTACCAGCTAGAAGAGAACCCACGCATAGCGGTGGAAGTATTAATTGGACATGGAAAATGTCACATTATCGCGGAAACTTCGGTGGTTCTTGATATCGCTAAAATCAAGAAAGCGGTAAAGAGAATCGCAGGTGAGGTTGAAGTTGATTATTTAGAAGTCCCACAAGACCCTTTGCTTTCTAGAAACCAAGAAGGGCAAATTAGATGTGCAGACAATGGCATATTTAAAGGTTGCCCTGTCACCAAAGAGCAAAGAGAACTCGTGGACATCGCAAACAAGATTACTTTTAAGTATCCATTTGATGGCAAATATGTACTCGATGGAAAGAAGCTCATTATTTGTCAGAGCCATGCGAAAACAAGCGACCTTAAGAAAATGTATCCTAATGCGATTATAAATCCTTTAGGAGATTGGACTGGAGGCACCTCTGTTGATGTCGGCTGTACTAATCGCAAGCTTGGATCTGATATGGCAGATTCAGTCACTGGTGGTGGTCTTCATGGCAAGGACCTCAGCAAAGCTGACGTGTCAGTAAATATCTATGCTTTCTTAAAAGCTCAAGAGACCGGAGAACCAGTCAGTATTTCCTGTGCTATTGGTGATGAATATGTTGATGGAAGACCATACGCAGAAATAGTGGAAATTGCTAGAGATTTCATTAGAGGCCTTGGTGGTTTCGAGAGGTTCGGGGAGGTCGGTTTACTATGAAAGAACCAAACTTACTCGAATATGAACTTGTAGAAGTTAAAAAACTTATCCCTTACGCGAATAACAGCAGAACTCATACTGAAGAACAGATTCAAAAGGTCATGGCCAGTATAAAAGAGTTCGGTTTTATTAATCCTATTCTTATCACGGATGAGTATGTGATTACCGCAGGCCACTGCAGATTAATCGCTGCTCAAAGATTAGGTTTTGATAAAGTTCCGTGCATTAAAGAAAATTATCTCACACCAGCTCAAAGAAAAGCCTATGTTATTGCGGATAACCGTTTGGCTTTAGATGCTGGCTGGGATGAAGAATTATTAAAGATTGAATTGGAAGATTTACAAGCTTCTGACTTTGATATCTCACTTACCGGTTTTGATGAAAAAGAATTAAACGATTTCTTTAAAACCGAAGTGGAAGTGGAAGATGATGACTACGATTTATCTGCCGCTTTAGAAAAAGCCTCATTTGTTAAAAGAGGTGATGTTTGGATTGTTGGAAGACACCGTCTCGTATGCGGTGATGCTACTAATCCAGATGACGTTAACTTGTTAATGGATGGTAAAAGGGCCAATCTCATATTGGTTGACCCGCCATATGGAGTGAATTTTAAGTCCAGTTCTGGTTTAACCATTAAGAACGATTTCCTTAAAGGAGATAACTTTGTCAACTTCCTCTATGGTGCGTTTGTTAATTTAGTTGAACACGCAGAACCAGGTGCTAGTGCGTATTGCTTCCATGCAGATACAGAAGGTACTAAGTTCCGTGTTGCTTTTGAAGAAGCTGGATTCCATCTTGCAGGCTGTTGCATATGGGTCAAAGACTCCTTAGTTTTAGGAAGAAGTGACTATCAATGGCAGCATGAACCCGTGCTTTATGGGTTTTTGAAAAATGGAACTCATCACTGGTACAGTGATAGAAAGCAAACAACCATCTGGAATTTCAAAAAACCAAAACGTAATGAAAACCATCCAACATCAAAGCCATTAGACCTTCTTTCTTATCCAATTCAAAACAGTTCACAAGAGAATGCGATTGTTGTCGATACCTTTGGTGGTAGCGGTAGCACCCTTATGGCTTGTGAATTAACAAACCGTATCTGCTATACGATGGAACTCGATGAAAAATACGCATCGGTTATTCTTCGTAGATACGTTGAAAACACTCACGATGCCGATGGTGTTTATTGCATTCGTAATGGAGAGAAATTAGCCTATAACGATTTAGTGATAGAAGTTGAACCAAATGCGAAAGCTTAAGAAGTATATTCCTACCAAATTCATGGCTAAGGACTCCAAGTACGATAAAAAGAAGGCAGACTTTGTTGTTAATTTTATTGAACAGCTATGTCATACCAAAGGTATATGGGCCGGAGAAAAGTTCGAACTAATAGATTGGCAAGAACAAATCATCCGCGACCTATTTGGTATTGTTAAGCCTAATGGTTATCGCCAGTTTAATATGGCCTATGTTGAAATCCCTAAGAAGCAGGGGAAGTCAGAATTAGCCGCCGCTATAGCAATTTATCTACTTTGCGGTGATCAGGAAGAAAGAGCTGAGATTTATGGTTGTGCCGCTGATAGGCAGAACGCGACTATCGTCTTTGACGTAGCCTCGGACATGATTCGTATGTGTCCAGCATTAGCAAAAAGATGCAAGATACAAGCTTCCATAAAAAGAATCACTTATCTTCCTACGAATAGCTTCTATCAGGTGCTATCCGCTGAAGCATATAGCAAGCACG
This sequence comes from uncultured Erysipelotrichaceae bacterium, assembly GCA_902782395.1. The sequence goes on from CACZNF010000001.1 coordinate 44,410, forward strand.
GATTTAATATCCATGGTGTTGTGTTTGATGAATTACACACCCAACCAGATAGAAAACTATTTGATGTTATGACCAAAGGTAGTGGTGATGCTAGACAGCAACCTCTCTACTTTTTAATCACAACTGCAGGCTCTGATACTAAAAGTATCTGCTATGAAGTTCATCAAAAGGCAAAAGACATCCTAGATGGAAGGAAACACGATGTGACTTTCTATCCAGTTATCTATGGTGCGGAGATGGATGATGATTGGACTGACCCTAAAGTTTGGAAGAAGGCTAATCCATCATTAGGCATTACCGTTGATATCGAAAAAGTGAGAGTGGCGTGTGAATCCGCTAGACAAAATCCAGCGGAAGAGAACACGTTCCGTCAACTTAGACTTAATCAATGGACGAAGCAATCGATAAGGTGGATGCAGATGGAACACTGGAATGAATGTAAATTTGATTACACTCCAGATTTCCTCAAAGGAAGAGTCTGCTATGGTGGACTTGACCTATCAAGTACTACCGATATTACCGCCTTTGTTTTGGTGTTCCCTCCTACCAGTGAAGATGAGCATTATTATGTGCTTCCTTATTTCTGGATTCCGGAAGAGAACATGGAACGAAGAGTGGCGAGGGACCACGTTATGTACGACCTATGGTCAAAGAAAGGTTTTCTTCAAACCACAGAAGGTAATGTTATCCATTATGGCTTCATAGAAGAATTCATTGATGAACTAGGTAAAGTCTACAACATCAAAGAAATCGCCTTTGATAGATGGGGTGCGGTTCAAATGAGCCAAGACCTCGATAATTTAGGGTTTACAGTTATTCCTTTTGGTCAGGGATTTAAAGATATGTCCCCACCAACAAAAGAACTGATGAATTTAGTCCTAAGTGGGAAACTACGACATAACGGACACCCGGTTCTTAATTGGAACATGGATAACGTTAGCGTTCGTGTGGATCCCGCCGGAAATTTAAAAATGGATAAATCAAAGTCCATCGAAAAGATTGATGGAGCTGTAGCGTTAGTTATGGCTCTTGATAGAGCAATCAGAAATCAAGGAACTCAAACTTCTGTCTATGACAGTAGAGGGCTCCTTTTTATTTAATTGGAGGTAATTATGGGAATTTTTCACAGAAAAAAGATACCGAAGGTTGAAGACAGAACAGCAGGTTCTTCCTTTGCGTTTTTCTTAGGCAATTCCACAAGTGGGAAAATTGTCACTGAGAGAAGTGCGATGCAAATGACCGCTGTTTATAGCTGTGTCAGAATCCTAGCAGAAGCAATAGCGGGTTTACCTTTGCACTTTTATAAGTACGGAGATAACAGCTCTAAAGAGAAAGCCACTGATAATCCGCTTTATTATCTCCTTCATGATGAGCCAAATCCCGAGATGACAAGTTTCATCTTTAGGGAAACATTAATGACTCATCTTCTTTTATGGGGAAATGCCTACGCTCAAATCATAAGAAACGGTAAAGGTGACATCGTGGCTTTATACCCATTGATGCCAAACAAGATGACCGTTCAAAGAGATGATAATGGAGAAATCTATTACATCTATTCCAAGTCAGTTGAAGAAGGGAAACCACAAGATGCTGGTTATATTCCTTTAAGGAAAGAAGATGTTCTTCATATTCCCGGACTAGGATTTGATGGATTAGTTGGTTATTCCCCAATAGCGATGGCCAAAAATGCTATCGGATTAGCAATTGCTACGGAAGAATATGGCTCTAAGTTCTTTGCTAATGGAGCGGCACCTTCTGGTGTACTTGAACATCCAGGCACTATTAAAGACCCTACTAAAGTTAGAGAAGCATGGCTCTCCCAATTTGGTGGCTCAAGTAATAGTGGTAAGGTCGCTGTTTTAGAAGAAGGAATGAAGTACACACCGATTTCTATTTCTCCAGAACAAGCACAGTTTTTAGAAACTAGAAAATTCCAAATTGATGAAATAGCTAGAATTTTTCGAATCCCTCCTCACATGATTGGCGATTTAGAGAAGTCTAGCTTTTCTAATATTGAGCAGCAATCGCTCGAATTTGTTAAATACACTTTACAGCCATGGCTAGTTCGTTGGGAGCAAAATCTCAACAAATCGCTAATCAAAAAAGAAGATAAAAATAAGTTTTTCTTCAGCTTCAATGTTGAGGGCCTCTTGAGAGGTGACTATCAATCCCGTATGCAAGGCTACGCTGTAGCAAGACAAAACGGATGGATGTCTGCTAACGACATTAGAAACTTAGAAAACATGGACTTAATCCCTGCTGAAGATGGCGGGGATTTACTTTTAGTAAATGGCAACATGCTCCCACTCAATAAGGCGGGTGCTTATGCAGATAACAATAAGGAGGATGACACCGATGAAGAAGTTTTGGAACTGGATAAAGGTGACAAACGAAGCGGGCGAAGAAAGTAGAGTCCTAGAACTCGATGGAACTATCGCTAGTGAATCTTGGTTCGATGATGACATTACTCCGAAGATGTTCAAAGAAGAACTCTTCAGTGGTAGTGGCCCAATCACAATCTGGATTAACTCACCCGGTGGTGACTGTATCGCCGCTAGTCAAATTTATTCAATGCTCATGGATTATCAAGGTGAAGTCACGGTTAAGGTGGACGGTATTGCTGCTAGTGCAGCTTCTGTCATTGCTATGGCAGGAAATAAAGTCCTCATGGCACCTACAGCTTTACTGATGATTCATAACCCATCTATGGCAGCCTTTGGTGATCACAACGATATGGCTAAAGCAATCGACATTCTTAATGAAGTAAAAGAATCGATTATTAATGCCTATGAAATCAAGACTGGTCAATCAAGAGCGGTTCTCTCTCACTTGATGGAGAACGAAACATGGATGAATGCCAAAAAAGCAATCGAGCTTCATTTCGCTGATGGCATTTTAGAAGACCTTAAGAAGGAATCGCCAGTGGAGGCATATGCATTCGCTTCTAAAGAATTCGACATGCAACTTGTTAACAAAATCGCTTCTAAGACACGAAAAGAAGTGAAAACAGGTAGAAACATTAACGAACTCAAAAACAAGCTCACAACTATCAAAAAATACATTTAATGGAGGAAATTAACCCTATGACTAAGCAAGATTTAGTTACAAAACGTGCGAATTTATGGAATGCGATGAATTCCTTCCTCGATTCTCACAGAAACACAGATGGTGTATTAAGCGTTGAAGATGATGCTAAATACGCTGACATGGAAAAGGAATTTGATGCCTTAACCAAAGAAATTAATCGTTTTGATAGAAAAGAAGCTATCGAAAACGAACTCAACAAACCAGTTAATAATCCAATCTTCACAAATCCTAAAAATGGTGATGAAGAAGATAAACCTGGTCGTGGTTCTAAGAACTACAAGAAATCCTTCTGGAACGCAATGCGTAGCAAAACCGTTAGACCAGAAGTTACTGATGCTCTCCAAGTCGGTACAGACTCTGAAGGTGGCTATTTAGTTCCTGATGAATTTGAAAAGACTTTAATCGAAGCATTAGAAGAAGAGAACATCTTCCGTAAACTCGCCACAGTCATTAAGACTTCTAGTGGTGATCGTAAAATTCCAGTTGTGGCCTCTAAAGGCTCTGCTTCTTGGGTCGATGAAGAAGGCTTAATCCCAGAATCTGATGATTCCTTCGGTCAAGTCTCCATTGGTGCTTATAAGTTAGGCACATTAATCAAAGTTTCTAACGAATTACTCAACGATTCCGTTTTCAACTTAGAAGCTTACATTTCTAAAGAATTCGGTCGTAGATGTGGTGCTAAAGAAGAAGAAGCATTCTTCAATGGTAATGGTACTGGCAAGCCAACTGGTATCTTGGATGCAACTTATGGTGCTATTACTGGTGTTACAACCGATGCAGTCGATAAGATTACCGCTGATGAAATCATCGACCTCTTCTATTCCTTAAAAGCTCCATACCGCAAGAGAGCTGTTTGGGTCCTTAATGACTCCACAGTCAAAGCGATTAGAAAACTTAAAGATGGTAATGGTAACTACTTATGGCAACCAGCCTTAACAGAAGGTACGCCTGACACCATCTTAGGTAGACCAGTCTACACATCTGCCTATATGCCAAGCATCGCTGCTAGTGCAAGAACCGTTATCTTTGGTGACTTAAGTTACTACTGGGTTGCTGATAGACAAGGTAGAACCTTCAAGAAACTCTCTGAATTATACGCCACAACTGACCAAACTGGCTTCATGGCCACACAACGTGTCGATGGCAAATTAATCTTAAGAGAAGCTGTCAAAGTCTTAGTACAAAAAGCAGCCTAGTGAGGTAGATTATGGGCTACAACACTAAAAATTACACCGAACAAGGTGGAGAAAAAACTGTAATTGGTGGCGAAATTGTCATCAAAAATGGTGGTAAGTTAGTGATTGAAGAAGGGGGCTCTGCTGAAGGACTCCCTTCCCCCGAACCACAAGTCTTACCAAAAGCTGAGAATCAAGCTGATAGTGAGGCGACATCAGTTGCTACATTAAAGACAGATTTCAATGCTTTATTAGCAAAGCTAAAAGCGGCAGGTTTGATGGAAGAAGATCCAGAAACTCCTGCTGAGAATCCAGTTGAAGAACCAACTGAAAATAACTAGTGGAGGTGAGCGGTAATGACTGCGAATGATTTATTATCTCGTGTTAAAGAGAATTTAATTATTAGCTTTGATGATGACGATGCGTTAATCCTTTCTTTCATTACCGCCGCCATTGAATATGCTGAAAGTTATCAACATTTAGAAGCGAATTATTACGCGAATAACATAATGGGTGAAACCACTAAGCAAGGAATCATCATGCTAGCTTCTTATTTCTATGAAAGCAGAGATGGCTCTAGTGGTGGTTTCTTTGCTTCATCGCCTAGTGCGAGTGAGCAGACTTGGAAAACGGTCAATTTGCTTCTTCGTTTAGATAGGAATTGGAAGGTTTAACTATGTTAGGCTCAATGAATAAGAAAGCGAAGATTGTCAAATTAATTTCTTCTAAAGATGAAGAAGGCTTCACTGTTGAAGTGGAAGAAATAATCGCTAATATCAGGTGTTATAAAGAAGGAAGACACGGTAGTGAAAGATGGGCCAATTTAGCGGCTTTTTCTGAGGCTACCGATTTATTCCGTTTTAGAAGAATTCCTAATACAAAAATCACCGAAGAGATGTTTATTGTTTTTGAAGAAGAACGATACGACATTTTATCGGTTGAAAATATCAAAGGTAGAGGGATGTATCTTGAGGTATTAGCAAGAGTCCATAGGAGTTCAAATGGCAAAGGTTAATATTAAGCTTCCTGATGAATTTCTAAAGAAACTATCGTCTCTTGGTGAAAGAACTGATGAAGTAGCTAAAAAGGCTCTAACAGAAGGCGGGGAAATTATTCTCGCTAGAACTAGAGCTAATCTTATCGGTGTCATTGGTAAGAATACTAAAACAGAATCCAGATCCACGGGGCAGTTAGTTGCATCTTTAGGGTTATCGCCAGTAATGGTGGACCGTAATGGAAACTACAATATTAAGATTGGCTTTGATGAGTACCGTGATGATGGTTCTTCTAACGCTGGAGTAGCTAACATTATCGAATATGGCAAACACGGTCAACCTGCTAAGCCATTTTTAGCACCAGCTAAACGACAAGTTGGCAATCAAGCACTAGAAAGAATGAAGCAAGTGATAGAGGAGGAAATGACAAAATGAACATTCTAAAAGAATTAAATTCACTTTGTGAAACACTCAATATCCCAGTTGAGACAGGTGTCTTTAGCGGTAAAGCCCCTAATACATATGTGGTGCTCGTTCCTCTTAATGATTCATTCCCGCTTAACGCTGATAACTATCCGCAACTTGATTATCAAGAAGTGCGAATAAGCATATTCACAAAATCTAATTACACAAAACTTAAGAATAAATTCATCACTCGATTATTGGGTGGTGATTTTTATATCACTGACCGTAGATTCAACGGTTATGAAACTGGAAGCGGCTACTTCCAGTACACAATTGACGTAGCCAAACAATATGAATTAGAGGAGGAAAACTAATACTATGGCAACAATTGGCTTAGACAAATTATTCGTTGCACCTATTACAGAAGATAGTAATGGCAATGAAACATACGGAACTCCTGTGCAACTTGCTAAAGCAATCTCAGCAGAATTATCCGTTGAACTTAATGAAGCGATTCTCTACGCAGATGACGGTCAAGCAGAATCAGTGAAAGAATTTAAATCTGGTACTTTATCTTTGAATATTGATGATTTAGGACACGCAAACGCAGCTCTTTTGTTAGGTGCTGAAGTCGATGAAAATGGTGTTCTTATTTCTAGAGGCGAAGATAATCCAACATATGTAGCGGTTGGCTTTAGAGCTAGAAAAGCAAATGGCAAATACCGTTATTTCTGGTTATACAGAGTTCAATTTGCAGTACCAGGCACTTCTTTAGCAACCAAAGGCGATTCTATTACCTTTAGTACACCAACAATCGAAGGAACAATCTTCCAAAGAAAGAAAGTTGATGGTAGAAGCAAACACCCATGGAAAGCAGAAGTCACTGAAGACGGAACCAATCAAACCGTTATTAATGCTTGGTATACCGCGGTTTATGAACCTGACTACCCAAACGTATAGGAGTGGCAATTCATGGAAAACGAAAGAACAAGCACAATCAAAATCGGTAAAAAAGAGTACGAACTCGTTCTTACTAATAAAGCCACAAAAGAACTCAATAATAAGTTTGGTGGTTTAGACAAGATTGGCAATAAACTCGCAGAAGCAACTAATGTGGCTGATCAACTTGATTTAGTCATTTGGCTTATCGTTTTACTCGCTAATCAAGCAATTCTTCGCTCTAACTTAGAAAATGGTGAAAGCAAAGAACTTCTAAAAGAAGAAGATGTGGAAGTACTAACTTCTCCTGCTGATTTAACTACTTATACAGAAGCAATCATGGACTGCTTGGTAAAAGGTACGAATCGTGAAGTAAAAGGTGAAGAATCAAAAAACTAAATAGCGGCCCTGTAGACACAAATGAGATGTTTACTCGGCTGCTTTATTTTGCACTAAAACACTTACACATTTCCGAGAAGGAATATTGGCTCATGCCTTTTGGCTTAACTCTCGATTTATGGGAATGCCATCTCCAAGAAACTGGAAGAAGCAAACCACATCGAGAAGTTTTTATTGATGACATTATTCCTGAAGGAATCTAAAGAAAGGAGGATACTAGAATGGCAGATACCTTTGGTTTAAAAATCGGTCTCGAAGGTGAAAAAGAATTTAAAGCCCAGCTCAAAGAAATAGAACAGTCATTTAAGGTTCTTGGTTCTGAGATGAATCTAGTATCCTCCCAGTTTGATAAAAACGATAAATCTGTGGAGGCTTTGACTGCTAGAAACCAAGTCCTCCAGAAATCTATCGATACACAAAAAGATAAGATTGCTGTGCTAAAGCAAGCATTAGATAACGCATCGAAATCATTCGGTGAAAATGATGCTAGAACTAAGGCATGGCAAGTCAAATTAAACAACGCTCAAGCTGAACTCAACAAGATGGAAAAAGAGGTGGAAGAAAACACCAAAGCCATCGATTCAATGGGTGATGAACTAGTTGATACTGCTAAGGATGCTGACAAATTTGGCGATGAAGTCAAAGAAGCTGGCAAAGATGCAGAAGAAAGTGGTTCTAAGTTTGAAGCATTAGGAACGGTATGTGCATCAGTTGGTGCCGCTATAGCAGTAGCATTTGCCGCTGTAGCTGCGGCTGCAATTAAAGCTGGTAAGGCACTTATTGAAATGACTAAAGAGGGTGCTGCTTATGCAGATAATGTCCTCACCCAGTCAACTGTCACAGGGATTGCCACTGACAAGTTACAAGAATACATGTATGCAGCGGAACTCGTAGATGTTTCCGTGGAAACCTTAACTGGCTCCATGAAGAAAAACATCATGGCGATGAAAAATGCTGCTAATGGTAGTGCAACTTATGCAGATGCCTACGCAAAGTTAGGTATTTCCGTTACTAACGCCGATGGTTCCTTAAGAGATAGTGAAGAAGTCTATTGGGAGTTAATTCAAGCATTAGGCAATATCGAAAACGAAACCGAACGTGATGCTTTAGCCATGACTCTTTTAGGAAAATCTGCCCAAGAGTTAAATCCTCTTATAGAGGCTGGTGCAGATAGAATGAAAGAACTAGGCGAGCAGGCTCATCAAGCTGGATATGTCATGAGCGATGATCTTCTTAAAGCTTATGGCGAGTTTGATGACCAAATGCAATATCTCAATAATGGTGTAACAGCTGCTAAAAATGCACTAGGGACTATTCTTTTACCTTTGCTTACTGATTTAGCAAAAGAAGGAACATCCTTATTAGGTGAATTCACTAGAGGTATTCAAGAAGCTAATGGTGATTTAAATAAAATCGGTGACGTTATCGCTGAGGTTCTTCCTAAAGCTTTAAATGTGGTCATGAAATACGTCCCAACAATTCTTGACTTAATTAAGACTGTGGTTATTTCCATAGGAAAGGCCATCATCGATAACATTGATATCATCGTTGATAGTGCGGTTTCTGTAGTTTTTGAAGTATTAAATGCTTTAATTGCCGCTCTACCAAAAATAACTGAAGGAGCAACTAAACTCATATTCGCATTAGTAAAGGGAATCGTAGATAATCTTCCGATGATTATTGAAGCGGTCATTGGTGCTGTGACAACAATCATTAAAACATTAGGAGAAACTCTTCCTCAAATTATGCCAACTATTGTGGAAGCCATAGTTAATGTCGTTAAAACGGTATTAGCAAATCTTCCACTTGTTTTGGATGCAGTTTTAACAGTTATTAAGGGAGTTGCCAAAGGCATACTTGATGCTTTACCAATTCTTATAAAAGCCTTACCGGATGTAATCAAAGGAGTAGTTAACTTCATCGTTAAAGCAATCCCGATGATTATTAATGCGGTCATCGAGATAGTAAACGGAATAGTGGATGCTCTTCCAGAAATAATGCAGGCTATCATTCAGGCTTTACCTGAAATCATACAAGCGATTATCGATGGTATTATGGAGCTTCTTCCCATGCTTTTAGAGTGCGTTATCAACGTGGTGATGTCCATCATCGATAACCTTCCAACTATTATCGATATGTTGGTGAACGCTCTACCTCAAATTATCACATCAATTATCAATACATTATTAAGTAATATCCCTAAATTCATCGAAACGGGTGTGAAGCTTTTCATGTCTTTAATTGAGAATTTACCAAAGGTAATTATTGAGATTGTTAAGAATCTTCCTCAAATTATCACAAGCATCGTTAATGGCTTAATGAGTGGCTTTGGCCAGATTGTTGAAGTAGGTGCAAACTTACTAAAAGGTCTATGGGAAGGTATCAAATCGATGGGTAGTTGGCTATGGGATAAAGTCAAAGGCTGGGCTAATGATTTCTGGAACGGATTCAAGAGCTTTTTTGGCATCCATTCCCCATCTAAGAAATTTGAGTTTTTAGGTGACATGATGATGGAAGGCTTAGGAGAAGGTTTAGAATCTTCAGGAAGACAAGTCATCAAAGATGCTGGCCTTATTAAAAGGGATTTGATGAATGAATTTGAAGACTTAAATACTGATATTGCTAGAGTTCCAACTGACTACAACATCAATACGGATGTTCCTCAAATCGCTCCATCAACACCAACAGCTACAAACATTGGTGCGATGGCTAGTAGCGGTCCAGTAAATATCTCTTTAAGTATCGAAAACTTTAACAATTATTCTGCTGATGATATCGAAGCCTTAACCGAGGAAATCTTATCTACAGCTAATGCCTTTGTTATTAGGAAAGGAGTGGCTTACTAATGACTAATTATTTTGTTTTTAACGGCCAGTCTTCTTTAGAACTCGGCATTCGCATCAAAAGCAAGAACATCTTTTCTGCTCCTAAATATGACATGAGTTTAGTGTCAGTTCCGGGGAGAAATGGTGAACTTGTCAATTCAAATAAACGATTTAATAACGCGATTGTTTCCTATACGTGTTTTATCCCTGCTGGTTCAATTCAGGAATTATCAACAAAACTAAGAAACATCAAAAAATGGCTCTATCAAGATGTTGATTCTTATCACGAATTAACCGATTCTTATGAGCCTGATTTTATGCGTTATGCTATTTTTAATAGCAAATTAGACATAAGTGATACTGCAAATAAAATCGGAACATTCACGATTCAATTCTCCTGTCATCCTTTCAAATATCTTATTAGCTCAATGGAAGAGATAGATTTGGAAAGTACCATGTCGGTATATAATCCTTATCCATTTCCTGCAAAACCAGTTATTAGATTGATGGGGGATCAAGTTAATAGATTTCAATTTTCTATTGCTAATTCCAAAGGAACCAAGACATGGAAAGTTGAGCCATTCATTGGTGCAATTAACATCGATAGCGAACTCATGACTTGTTATTTTGAAACGGTGCTGATGAACGATTGCTTTAGTGGTGATGGATTTCCGGTTTTAGAACCAGGAGAAAATACTGTAACTTTTGAACGTCCTCACCATGGGGAACAAGTAATTTTCTTTATTACATGTAGGTGGAACACGCTATGATACCAATTTTATATGAACATGATGAATATTTGTTTAATACCTTTGGTATTGGACCGTTAGCAGAAGCTTCCTCGTGCGAAGTTACTGAAGAAAGAAATGGTGGATATGAATTGGTTCTTAAATACCCAACAAACGGCAGGATGATAAGTGAAATCACTAAAGAAAGGCTTCTTAGAGTACAAGTTAACGACAATAAGTCTATTCAAACGTTTAGAATCTATCGTATTTCAGTTCCGATTAACGGATTCATCACTGTTTATGCACAGCATATTTCTTATGACTTATCTGGAATAGTTGTGTTCCCATGCGGGTTTGATGGTTCTAATCCACAGCAAATGATGACTTTTCTCGCTCAAAGAAGAGCTGACAGAGTAGTGCCTTTTACATTCTTTAGCGATATCTCTGATGCTAGACAATTTGCTATCGAGCAACCTAGGACTTTTAGAAGCGTTCTTGGTGCAGAAAAAGACTCGATTGCCGCTTTGTTTCATGGCGAATTCTTATGGGATAACTCTGAAGTTAAATTCCTCGCTAATAGAGGAGTTAACAATGGTGTAACTATCCTCTATGGAAAGAATCTAACAAAGTTAGAACACAACACTGATTTGAGTGGAGTCTATTCTCACTTGTGTCCTTTCGCAAAGATTAAAGAAGGCGATACCATCACTTATTTGGAACTACAAGAAAAGAAGATAGCGTTAACGACCACGCTCAATGAAACAAAGGTTTTAATTAAGGACTTCTCATCCTTGTTTGGATCTGGAGAGGGAAAACTTCAACCAACTGAAGCAAACTTAAGACAAGTTGCTAACGATTTTATCTTGGCAAATCCTACACTTGGTATTGAGGTTCCTAACATTACTCTTTCCTTTGAACAGCTAAGAGGGCAATTTGGATACTCTAATCTCCATGAAACAATCAACTTATGTGACATTGTCACTGTTAAATACCCTGATTTAGGAATCGATATCCAAACAAAAATAGTCAAAGTTGTCTATGATGTTCTAAAAGAAAAGTTCAAAAGTATAACTATTGGCTCCAGCAAAGCCTCTCTTGTTGATACCACAACACACACTCAACAAGAAGCTGATGCAACAAGCCAAGCTGTGACTGAAATTCCTTCTTATGTTGAACAGGCTATAAAAAATGCCACGGACCAAATCACTGGTGCTAACGGTGGATGCGTTGTTATCGATTATGACTCAAACCATAAACCATATGAACTTTTGGTGATGAACGACTATGACAAAGACGAAGCCACTAAAGTGTGGAGATGGAATGTTAATGGCTTAGGCTATTCTCCGAATGGCTATAACGGACCATACACAACAGCAATCACAGCAGATGGACAAATTGTCGCTGATTTTATTACCACAGGTACATTAACTGCTTCTTTAATCCGTGCAGGAACTATCGCTTCTAACGATTCACAGAGCTATTGGAACTTGGAAACTGGCGATATCAAACTTACTGGTGAAATCAATGCCACAACTGGTTATATTTCTAATTTCAAAATCAATAGTGATGGTATAAGTACTGGCCCAACAACAGTAAGTGACCACACCCATGCAGGATTATTCCTTGCTAATAGTGGTATCAATTTTAGTAGCGGAGTTGATTCGACTGGCTATTCAACCATAATGGTTAAGCCATTTGGAACGATAAACAATCTTCCAATGGGACCACATCTTTGGGGCGAGAAATATACTCATAATTCAAATTACACTTTAAAGAACAGCTTCATATTAAGTAGTAGTGTTTTATCGCTGAAATCGTATGTCGAAGATCACACCGATTTAGGAAGCTACGTCACATATCGAACCAAGATTTATAGTAATGATGCCTGCCAAGATTATGTTAGTTCATTTGTCTATCCTTCTATAGAAAGTGATGACGAATTTGTTGAGCATGGAAAAGAATCTGGTTTAGCTTCATACACATTAAGCGTTGGTCATGTTTGGGATAACTGGTTAGGCTATGTTCCTGACATTTATATCGACATGGTTACTTACAGCGTTACAAGTAGTGGCAACCACGGACAGCTCTTTGGAACGTGGAGAAGCACATCTGCAATTGTTGTAAGCTCAGATAGAAACAAAAAGAAAGATATCGAAGTGCTAGATGATCGCTATAGCACTTTTTTCAACAATCTAAACCCTGTGCGATTCAAATATAAAGATGGAAAGTCATCTAGATATCACACAGGCTTTATTGCTCAAGAAGTAATTGAGGCTCTAAAAGAGTCCGATTTAAGCGAGCAAGAACTAGCAGCGATTTGTACCATGCACAACAAAGATGAAACTACCGAGCTTGGTATTAGATATGAAGAGCTCATAGCTTTATGTGTTAAAGAGATACAACGACTCAATAAACGAGTTGAAGAATTGGAGGATAAGAAATGAGCCAAACAGTAGAAGTTATTATCATAATTGCTTCAGTCATTACTGCACTAGGTACCATCATCGGATGTTTTACCACAATCCATAAATGGATACTTAGACAGAACAAACAAGATGAAGACATAAAATCCATCAAAGAAGAGCAAAAAGTCCTTACTACAGGTGTTCTCGCATGTTTAAAAGGACTCAAAGAGCAAGGCTGCGATGGTCCGGTGACTGAAGCGATACATTCAATTGAAAATCATTTAAATAAGGAGGCACACAAATGAATCCAGCAAAACAATCTCCAAGAATTGAAACCGATGGAACCTTAAGATGGTATGCAGGGGATACTTTCTCGTTAACTTTTAATTTCACTTTAAAAGATAGCGGTGGACAACCAATCCCAGCAGAACCAACAGACACAATTAAAGTGTCTTTTAAAGATTTTAACGGTAACCTCGTGCATGAATTTACTGAAACAGGTAGTTCTAGCATTACCATGAATGTCACTCAAGAAATATCGAATAAATTCCCAGAAGGAGTCTATGCCATTTTGGTGAAGTTTAATGGCGAATACGTAACGACATTACTTAAAAACAATAAGGTGGTGGTTGAATAATGGTTACTGATATTGAAGTCATCGTTAATTCATCCATTATTGTTTCTCTTGATGTGACTCTCTTAATCGTTAAAGACCATGCTACATTAGAAAACCTAGATTATGCCCATTCTGGCCACACTGGCTTTGCCAGCACTGCTGACCTTTCAACAAAAGCCGATAAGTCATATGTTGATGACAACTTTGTTAATTTAACCACTCTACAAACAATTCACGGAACTAAGAAATTTGCAGATTTTGTTGAACATAATGGTGCAGTTAATATGAACCACTCATTACTTCTTTTTTATCAAATTGGAAGTGGCGTTGATTCTAGAATCGCTGTAACAAAACAATATGTGGATAACAATATTGCAGCATTATTGGAGAATGGAAAAATAAAAGCTGCCTTAATTCCTGATGAATTTGATGAAGTGATGGAATTTGAAAAAGAAGTTAGTGGTGCAAGCTTTATCGATCAAACATTAGCTACAGAAATTGGCTCTATTGTCTGGTGTGCCGCAACAAAAGCAATAGCAGGAGATACGTATTATCGCAAGTTCATAGTAAATAACGATGGAACACAAGCAGGATTAACTACGATTGACCCAGCAAAAGGAAAACTCTATGTTGGCAAAACCGCTAATAACTTATTTGGTTGGAGTGGTTCTAATTTATTAGAAATCTCTAAATCTCTATCGTTAGGTGAAACATCAACAACTGCCTATGCTGGAAACAAAGGTAAGGCAAATGCTCAGGCAATAACAGAACTACAAAACGGTAAACAGGATACCCTAGTTAGTGGCACAAACATTAAAACTATTAATGGGTTATCTATTGTTGGCAGTGGCGATTTAACAATTGCTGGTACTGCATTAACAAGGATTCAAAAAGTTTATGTTGGTCAGGCATTTTCTTCTGATGAAATAACCATGTTAAAAAATATGCAAGCCTATGTTGCTGTTACATATGGTGGTGGTTCTTCAAGTGGGACGAGATTATATCTCCCTACTAATAACTATACAGGTGGAAATCAACTTATTTTAGGTGCTGCTACAAGTTCAGGTGGATTATACACCATGATTATCAACACAACTGATGGATCGTGGACTGAAGCTTACAAATCTGTACCAAGTTTAGGTGAAACATCAACCACAGCTTATGCGGGCGATAAAGGAAAAGCTAATGCTACTGCAATTGCAGCCCTTCAAGCTAAGCAGCTTCAGGTTGTTGGTTTCTATGACAGTGCCTATCCAAGCTTAAATAGATTGACGTTCCCAACATCTCAAACTCAAATAATCTTCTTTGGCTATAAATACGATTCTGGTGATCCAATTAAAGGTGGAAGTGTTCCTCTATTTAATGACAACATCATGGAATTAGCACCAAATAGTCCAAATAACGAGTACTTCCGTGTGAAAGCAGAAACATCTGGTAGTAACACGGTTTTAACTATTTATCAAAATCTTATGTCGTATGTTCGTTTCTTAGTTGTTGAAACTAATGTCGACTTAACAGGAGGAGCATAAAGATGGATTATCTAAATTTAATTAGTGTTCCAGCGATTGCGACTGCCGTCTACGTAATCATTGAAATCATCAAAAAGTGCGTAGGAGGAAATGAGAAGTTTTATAAGTTCATCCCATTAATCGCTCTAGTTCTTGGAGTGATTGCTGGTGTTCTTTGTTTCTTCTTTATTCCTTCCATTATCCCGGCTTCAAATGTCGTGATAGCGATGGTTATTGGTGGTGCAAGTGGCCTAACCGCAACTGGAACAAATCAACTTTTCAAACAAATTACTAAAAAAGAATAAATTATCCCTGTGAACGGAGAAATCCTAGTAACGGGGATTTTTTTGTTGTAAAATAATTCTGTTAATCCTTTGTTAACATGTCGGGTCACACAGGATGTGGCACTTATTAATGGAGGAATTACATGAAAACAAAACAAGAGTTGCTTGAAAAATATAAGAGCAACAAGGAATTTTATGAATTAATCGATGCCCATTATGGAACAAAGGCATCGTTTCAAATACCTGAAATAGGTATTATTTTCTTTGATAGGGAGTTAGCAAAAGACATCGTTGGTGGTGAAAAGCTCTCCTACGAAGACTTTATAGACATCCAAATTCAAACCAAGCTAGATTTCCGTAGCTCGTTTTTTATGTGTTGGGTTTACACCCCAATGGGATTTAAAGGTGAAGTAGAAACATTTGCCAAAGGCAAAATATGCTTTAAAAGAATCTATGATGAATATATGCTCCCTGACACCTCTATCCACATGGGTAAAGAGGATCACGTTTGGATGAGTTCAGAGGGATTTGAAAAGCTTAATAAAGGTGATTGTATTTCTTTCTTTGCGGAAGTCTACCGTTACATTAAAAAGAGTGATGGTAAGAAGCTTGATTATGGATTAAGAAATCCTGAAGGAATTGAAAAGATTAACAAGTACGATTTGCCTTCGGACGATGATTTGCTCATGCAGGAAATTGATAGCATGCTTTGTGAGACATGTAGCATGGCTGATTTTTGCTCGACTCGTTCTAACTGTATGAGAGACCCCAAGGAAAGAAAACGACTAAAGAAGCAAATGTTTGACATAGTCAAAGGCACATCTAAAAAGGAGAAATAATTATGGGACCAAAGTGGTGCATGAATTACGACTCCGGAGATTATGAGTGGATTGATGAAAGTGGATATAGTTGGGACCAAGGCGAATATGTCTACAACTATGACCGCGGTGCTTTTGATGATGACGATGATGATGACGATTGGTAAATAAAGGACCTCCTTTCTATATATCCTCACTAAATCCTCACCAGTGTTCTCCTCACATTAATGGTGGGGATTTTTTGATGTCCGTTTTTTCGTACATTGTTCCTGTTATGATTATAGCGAAGGTGGTAAAATGTATGAGAACTGGAAAGGATATAGACTTCACTCACGTAGACTTCATAACTTATGCGATTACGGAGTATTGGAATGCGATTCCTATTTTTGAAATAGTGTCTAAGTATATAAAACTCTTTCAGATTGATGACGATACGTATTCTGGAGAATTTGAAGATAGCGATGGAATCCATCAAGTTAGAATTCACAAAAGTATAAATACTTGCACTGTTGACTTTGAGCCATGTAATCCAGAAGAGTTTATTACTTTATTTGAAGGTGAGGATGTGGATCCTGTGCCAATAATCAAAAAACTAACCGGAGTGGATTTGGATGAATATATCAGTGATGTTACTTATAGTGACGGCACTGTCGAATTATTAGATGTTAAAGGAAAAACCCTTTTAATTGGAGATTGGAAAAGAGTAGTCAATGACAACAATAGATAAGGGAGTTTATAATTGTGTTAATGATAGAAAATAAGAAAGCATCAATTCTATTGATACTTAAAGTCCTTGAAGAATATTCCGATGAGAATCATTTTTTAACGCAACAAGACATAATTAACAAAGTTAATGAAATATATGGAATTGAGCTAGAACGCAAATCTGTTGCGTTTTCAATCTACCTTCTACAAGAATTAGACTATGACATCAATAAATCCCCAAAGGGCGGATATGCATTATTGTCTAGAACTTTTGATAACAGCGAAATTCGTTTTATAACTGATGCACTGTTTTCAATGAAGTCGCTAAGTAAAAAACAAGCGACTGTTTTATCTAGGAAACTCAATTCTTGCTTGAGCAAATACCAAAGAAAAGAATATAACTACATCTATAAAAGTGGTGATTTTTATGCCTATGAAAATAAGGATTTATTCTACACGTTGGAATTAATCGAAGAAGCTAAGAAAAAAGGCAAAAGAATATCCTTCCAGTATTTATCGTTTAACGAAAACGGAGAGCCATATACAAAAATGGATGGGTTCCGCTATATCGTTTCTCCTTATTACTCAGTTAATAGCAATAGTCGCTACTTCTTGATGTGTAATTATCGAGAAAAATATAGACCAATTCAGTTATTTAGAATTGATTATATGGTTAATCCTAAAATTGAAGACGAATGGCCAATTAAACCAATCGAATCGTTGGAAGGAATGAAAGATTTCAACATCTACACCTATTTAAAACATACAGTTTATCTTTTAGAAGGCGATGTTATTTTGGCCTCATTTAAGATAGAAGATGATAATGCCATTCAATTTGTTGTTGATTGGTTTGGAAAGAATGCTCGTGTTTATAAGAGAAACGGTAACCAATATGCCACAGTTACAGGAAATGAAAATGCTTTATTTTATTGGTATATGCAATATAGTGAATCATTTACAGTTTTGGCTCCTCAATCACTAGTTCAAAGGGTGAGAGACGAAGCGGAAAGGATATTAAAAAAACATGGAAAATAGCGAGGTTTTTGTAAAACAAGTTGAAAAGCTAAAAAAATCACCAGTCTTTGCGATGTCGTTAGGATCAAAGGAATTATTTCATTCAAATTTTTGGGCTTTTTTGATGGAGCATAAAGACTATAAAGCTCTTTTGTATTCTTTGTTTCCGGAGCTAGAGCCTAGTGAAAAAGTCGAAATAAGAAGAGAGTACAAAAACCGAGATATAGTTATAATCTGTAACAATAAAGAATTTGTTATTGAAAATAAGATAAAATCTTATCCTGATTTAGAACAGTTAAAAAGATATGGGAAAGACCCTAACATGGCCTTTGGCATTGTTACTGGAATTAACAAGCCGCCTTTTGAATTGCCAGATAAATGGAGATTTGTTTCTTATTCGTCAATAGCAAAAAGGCTAAAAGATGTTATTACAGATGACAAATATTTAGAATCTGTTGTTGCTGATTATTGTGATGTTCTAGATTCAATCAACTCTTTAATGAGCCTTTCTTTGAAAGAAACGGACGGGAGATTATCATATTGGTCTCCATCAATCGCCTTACTGGATGATATTAGACTCATGGATGTTTTTAGAAAATTAAAAGCGGATGACTTTGCTATTCAATGCAATGAATTAAATATCGAAATCCCGAAACTGTTAAATGGACATAAAGGTTGGGAGTTTTATATTTCAAGGTCATTTCACAACGGTAGAGCGACATTGTCGTTTGAATTGTTAAAGTACATAGACGAGCAATATAAAGGCCAAGTGGGAATACAAATTGAAGACAATCAATTCCGCTTATTTTTGGGTCTGGCTGAAGGAACAACCAAAACATTAGATGAAATTTTTAATGCTGGTATAAGACTGGGTTGGTTTGATTCATCATTTAACAAGAAAACAAATAGAAAAATATTTGGATTTGATACTTCAATGAGCAAAAACCCATGCAGCTACTCTGGTCGCTGGGTTTATCAATACTTTAATACTTGGTCTCAAAACAATCCGAGCATAGAAGAGTATCAAAGATTGAAAACACTAATTAAAGAATACCTTGTCAAAGCAATTTCAATTCTCGATGAGATAGATACGAGTTTAATTTAAGGCGAAAGGAGGAATACAATATGCCTTATTACGATATTAAAAGAATCACTTACAAAATTAGAAAGGGTGGTTCAACTATGCAAAGTTCATATTCTGGAAGTCTAGGTTTCAAACGTCCACAAAGTGAATATGAAGCAAAAAAGATGGCTGAGGAATGGATTCAAAAGAAATATCCAGGCTACGAAATAGTTGATTTAAAAGTTGAATTTAGATAAAAGAAAAGCTCCTTTTAGGGAGCTAGTTACTTGGACATTAAATCGTTTATTTCACCGTTAATGTCATCAATAGAGATGTTAATCCACTTGCTCAATTGCTCGAGCTTGGTAGGATTCATCTCTTTTAATTTGACCGGAGAGAGTAGTGTGAATTTTTGAATCGCTTCTCCAATGATGGAGTGGACATACTCACTGATGCGGTTAGCCTCAAACAATTCATCAGCGTACTTTTTCACAGCTTCTGCTCTGTAGCCTTTTTCTTCTTTGAAGAACGCTAAGTTATAAAGCATCCTAACGCTGTCAAAGAAGGTTCCAAATTTGTGTCTCACCGAAGAGACGGTTTCCGGAAGTTCGTAATCGGACATAAGTATTTCTCCTTTAATAAGAACTATTATTGGTAACTCTCGTGCTACCTATATTTAACTAATAAGCTAACCTTTGCTGCTTATGTCCGTGTAAGTAGTATACAAGATTTCTTAAGGAAATACATATCTACATCAAATGAAAAATTCTTCTCTACAAAGTAGAGAACTTTTTATTTTTGAGCAGGATCTGGTGCTCACCGCCATTAACCATTAAGGAGGTGGGTAACATGACCGCTGAAGAGAAAAACAAAATACTCCAACTAAGAAAAGAAGGAAAAACTATCAGAGAGATTGCGACTATAACTAAAAAAGGTATAGCAACGGTCGATGAATTGATTCATTTAATTACCGCAGAGAAAATCACTGGTTTTGCAGAATGTCCTCATTGCGGTAAAGAAATCGTCCACACCAAAAGAACTAGGGGAAGACCAAGAGTCTACTGTTCAAAAAAATGTCAAAGAGCGGATGAAACCAGAAGAAACACTGTCTACATCTGCCAAGAATGTGGTAGGCCATTTCGCTATTACCAATTTCAAAAAAGTAAGTTTTGCTCCCGCTCATGTTACCTAAAGCATCGATATGGCGAACGACTACAAAACAAGAATGCATAACTATTTATTAAGCAGAAATTACTATGAAAACATGGTGAAAAATGGCGAGCTTTCACAAGAAGATTTTGATGAAATTAACGCCAAATTACTAGCCAAATATAACATCTCCGAAAGGAGCATCTTTAATGCTGATTAACTGGATAAGCTCGCTCAATAGAGCGAATATATGGGTAAGGAGGTGTATCAAAATTGGACATTATTAAGATTACAAATTTGCCTAATAATCCAACCAGATTAAGGGTATGTGCTTATGCTCGTGTTTCAAAAGAAAAAGAGACCATGCTTCACTCACTTAATGCTCAGGTTGATTACTACTCCAAACTCATCAAAAAGAATAAGGAGTGGTCCTTTGCTGGTGTTTACGCTGATGAAGGAATAAGCGGAACCAAAACCGATAGACCTGAATTCAATAGGATGATGGAAGATGCACATAACGGCAAAATCGATATGGTTATCACTAAAAGCGTGTCTAGATTCGCTAGAAACCTTTTGATGCTTTTATCAACTGTAAGAGAGCTCAAACGCATCGGTGTTGATGTCTACTTTGAAGAGCAGAACATCCATACAATATCTTTTGAAGGTGAAATCATGCTCACCGTTTTTGCCGCTACTGCAGAAGAAGAAGCTAAAACAATGTCGCTAAACATGTACTGGCGAATCCAAAAGGATATGGAACGCGGCCTCATCTGGGGTGGAAATGACCCATTCGGTTATCGAATTAAAAATAAGCAATTTAAGGTAGTTCCTAAAGAAGCCGAAGTAGTGAAGATGATATTTGACCTTTACCAAAGTGGACTAGGTGATACCGCTATAGCAAAGAAGCTTAATAAAGAAGGAATAAAACCAGCTCGAATTGATAGATGGTCAAAGACCACGGTCAGGAATTTACTACTCAATATTACTTACACCGGTGACTTGATGTTACAAAAGACCTATAGACCTGTGATGTCAAATAAACGCTACAAAATAAACAAGGATACAAAACCAAAGTTTCATGTAAGCGATAATCACGAACCAATTATTAGCAAGGAGCAATTCCAAGAATGCGTTCTTATTAGAGCAAAGCGAAATGCCATCTATAAGGACCGCAAACCTGTAAAGTCATATCCTTTTACTAAGATGATTAAATGTGGCTGCTGCGGTTCTTCTTTCCATCATAAAGTATGTATTTACCAACCAAAGTGGATGTGTAAAGAAGCTGACAAGATGGGTAAAGATTACTGCACCAATAAAGCCATACCAGAAAGAGTCCTTTATAAGGTAGTGACCGAGGCACTTGGCTTAGAAGAATTCGATGAAGCTATCTTTAAAGATAAGGTCGAAGAGATGGTGGCCTATCCAAACAATCTTCTGGTTATCCACTTCAAAGATAAAACCGTTAAAGAAGTGACATGGGTCACACCTTCTAGAAAAGAGTCATGGACTTCAGAGATGAAAGAACAAGCAAGAATTAGAGAAGAAAGGAGAAAATTATGCCTACAGTAACAAGAATTGAACCTAAGCATAATAAAGTAGTGGCGGAATTCCCACTAGATGAAAAGAGGCTTATAAGAGCCGCTGCATACGCTAGGGTATCGACTGATAGTGATGAACAATTCACATCATTTGAAGCCCAAGTTAGCTATTACACACAGCTTATTGAATCTAACCCTGAATACACATTCGTTAAAGTTTACGCTGATGAAGGTATATCAGGAACCATGCTTAAAAAGAGAAAAGGTTTCAATGAAATGCTAGCAGCAGCAAGAAACCATGAATTTGATTTACTTTTTACAAAGTCTATATCAAGATTTGCTAGAAATACCGTTGATAGCATTAGTGCAATCCGCGAATTAAAGGATCTGGGAATCGATATTTATTTTGAAGAGCAAAAGCTACATACGATTAACGCGACCGGTGAGCTTATCATCACAATCCTTAGTGCCTTGGCCCAAGAAGAAAGCAGAAGTATATCCGAGAACGTCAAATGGGGTATTAGGAAGAGCTTCTCTGATGGGAAGATGATAATGCCATATAAGAGTTTCCTTGGATATAAAAAAGGTAAAAATGGTGTTCCCGAAATTGATGAAGAGGAAGCTAAGATTGTTAAGCTTATTTACCGTATGTTTTGGGAAGGGAAATCTACCCATCAAATTGCTAAATATTTAAACGAGAATAAAGTGCCAATGCCATCAAAGAAAGTTGATGAAAACGGTAACTACATATTCAAATGGCAGGTATCTACAATAGCAAGCATCCTAACCAACGAAAAATATAAAGGTGAAGCTATTCTTCAAAAGACATATATTGAAGATTTCCTTACTCACAAGCAGGTTAAGAATGATGGGAAGGATATTCCAATATATCATGTGAAGGAATCACACCCATTTATTATTCCGGTTGAAGAATGGGAAATGGTCCAAGTTGAAATGAAAAGAAGAGATAAAAGATACTCCGGCCTTTCCTTTATTGGCAGTAAAATAATCTGTGGTGATTGCGGCTCATGCTATGGCCAAAAAGTATGGCACAGCACAGATAAATACAGAAGAGTTATTTATCAATGTAATAACAAGTTTTCTGCTCAAAAGAAATGCAAAACCCCGACAATTAATGAAGAAATTATCAAAAAAGCGTTTATTGAATCTTGCTCGATGATGTACGCATCAAACCTTATAGATGACCTCCAGTTAGGTTTACAAACCCTAGAGAACCACAAAGAACTAGATGATAAAATAATGGAATTAATTATTGAGTGTGATGCCCTTAATGAATCTGCAAGAAAACTGATAGAAGATAAGAAAAGAGGCAAGATTGATAACGACACCGCTGAAGTCAAGTATTCGACTCTTGTAAAAAAGCATAAAGAGGTTAGCGGTCAGCTACAAAAATTAGAAGAAAATAGAAGTAAAAAAGCGGCCGCTGCATTTAGAATTAAGATGTTCATCGATGTTCTTAAAAATAACGACATCAAAGAAGACACCTTCCAAGAAAAGCTATGGACTATGTTGCTAGAAAAAGCTACGGTCTATAAGGAAAACAAGATAGTGTTCCGATACTACAGCGGTTACCAAAACGAGGTAACAATAGAAAAATAGAAAATAAGCCATCAGCGAAATTTCTTTTAGATACTTGTTTTCCTAAAACTGATGTGATATAATAATTCAATTCCAGAAAAGGAGTAAAAAATATGCGGCAAGGTATTCTTAAATAA
>CACZNF010000002.1 GCA_902782395.1 uncultured Erysipelotrichaceae bacterium
TTAGCAACCATCTTTCTCATCGCAGTTTTATTTAATAAAATATCTAAAACTTGGTATAAATTGTTTTCATCAATGAAATAGTTGCCTGGTCTTAATTCTGTAACATTAACCATATAATTTAACTTTCCTTTCAATAAAATTCCTTGAATATTATATCAAATATTCATTATTTGACAAATGGATTTACTCTTCTCTCTATGCTTAGAGTAGAAGATGGGCCATGTCCCCCATAGATTTTGGTCTCATCTGGAAGGGCTAATATCTTCGCCATTGAGTTATTAAATTCTCTTGGCATCGCGCTTGGTAAATCGCTTCTACCAATCCCATGCATAATAATGAAATCACCAGCGAAAAGTACTTCGCTTTCTTTTAAGTAAAAACACACTGAACCTGAAGTGTGATAAGGGACGGCAATTACTTTAATATCTTCACTTAATAAGTGAAGAACTTCGTTATCCGCTAAGGTGATTGCTTTGCTTTTGACGATACCATTTTCCCCTAAAAAATCAGCGCAATTAGCGTATGTATCAGTGAGTTTATCTTCATCATCAAAACCGATGTATAAAGGCACGTTGAATGTCTTAACTAATAAGTCTACTCCACGCATGTGATCGATATGACCGTGTGTTAAAAGAACAGCTTTAAGGTTAAGCTTATTTTTCTTTATATAATTAACGATTCCTGGATATTCTTTAGAAGGATCGATGACTACACAGTTGTTCTCTTGGTCACACAAAAGAAAGGTGTTAGCGAATAAACCATCATCTTCTTCGTATATGAATGGAACAACCTTAATCATAAGCACAAAAAAATAGGCATAGCCTATTATTTCTTTTTCTCACGATGGAGAGTAACTTTTTTGCAACGTGGGCAATACTTCTTTAATTCTAAACGATCAGCGTGTTTCTTTTTATTTTTAGAAGTGAGGTAATTTTCCTCGCCACATTCTGTGCATTTAAGTGTTAATGAGATTCTATCATCTTTGCTTGCCATTTGATTTTCTCCTTCAAAGTCGCTTAAATATCTTACCACAGGTAAAATATAATGCAAATATATTTTTTATGAATAAACTAGGTTATAATATCGGCGTATGAAAAGAACAGAAACCAAACAAGTGAAAATTGGCCGTCTTACAATAGGCGGACAGAATAAAGTTTTAATTCAATCCATGTGTAAGCATAAGACTTCACACATCGATGAAGTTGTTAAAGAAATTAACGAATGCGCAGCATTAGGTGCTGATATGATGCGTTTATCAGTTTTAGATGAAGAAGACGCTCAAGCTTTTAAGGAAATTAAGAAGCAAGTAAAGATTCCTCTTATCGCCGATATTCACTTCAATCCAGATTTTGCTATTATGGCCATCAAAAATGGCGTCAGTAAAATTAGACTTAATCCTGGAAACATTAATGATGAGGCAAAGATTAAGGAAATCGTTGAACTGGCGAAAAAGAAGAACGTCGCTATTCGAGTGGGCGCTAACTCAGGTTCTGTTAACGCTGAAATTGATCGTTTTGATATTCCTTTATCTCATAAGCTAGTGCTTTCCGTTAAAAAGCATATTGATTTATTAGAAAAATATGACTTCCACAACATAGTTGTGTCGCTTAAAGCTAGCAATGTTAAGGAAACAATCGATGCCTATCGTCTCGCTAGCGAATTATTCTCATATCCACTGCATATTGGCTTAACCGAAGCGGGTCCTTTGGATATTTCCTTAATTAGAAGCACCGCTGCTTTATCACCTCTTCTTTTAGAAGGCATTGGTGACACTATCAGAATTTCCATTACCGGAAGAGCGCAAGATGAAGTCATTGCCGCGAAACGTTTGCTTCACGACTGTGGTTTATACGATAATTATCCTACATTAGTGTCTTGTCCAACATGTGGTAGAACACAAGTCAATGTTCAAGAGTTAGGTAAAAAAGTATTTAAGTATTTAGAAGATAACAATATTAATCTTCACGTTGCCTGTATGGGCTGTGTAGTCAACGGACCGGGCGAGGCTAAAGGCGCGGACATCGGCATTGCCGGTGGTAAAGGTCAATATGTCATCTTCAGAAAAGGCGAAGTCATAAAAAAAGTGCCAGAAGCTGAAGCTTATGACGCTTTAATTGAAGAAATAAATAAATTACGCTAGATATTTGTCTTTCCAGCCATCAATGAATTTCTCGTCCCTTAACATTCTGATTTCATCAGAGTAAGGGGCTTTTTCATTAATGTAAGGTGTTTCTAAAATCTTGGGAATGTTTCTTAATAATGGATGATTAGCAATTTTGCATAAGGCTTCAAAGCCGATTTCGCCATAGCCAATGTTCTCATGACGATCTTTATGCGCACCTCTAATATTCTTTGAATCATTAAGATGGACCACTAAAAGGCGGTCTAGACCGATGATTCTATCAAACTCGGCTAATAATTCATCTGGATCGTTTACGTTGTAGCCTGCGTCATGAACGTGACATGTATCAAGGCAAACACCTAAACGGTTTGAATACTTACATGTATCAAGAATCTTTTTGACGTCTTCAAAGCAAGTACCAATCTCAGAACCTTTACCTGCCATAGTCTCTATGGCAATCATCACATCAGTACCGTCTTGAGAAAGAACGATGTCTAAGTTCTCTGCTAAAGTCTTAATAGCTTCTTCAGCACCTAAGCCTAAATGGTTGCCTGGATGTAAGACAATCATCTTAGCGCCAAAGGCGGCTGTTCTTCTTAATTCATTAATTAATGTCTTATTAGTGAGTTCTAATAAATCAGGACGGTTCTTATTAGCAGGATTAATAATATATGGAGCATGGACGACAATATGATTTTCATCAAAGCCTTGCTCTTTGAGCAAAGCACGTCCTTCTTCAATCTTTAATTCGCTTAATGGCTTACGATAAGAGTTTTGTGGAGCGCCAGTATAAAACATAAAAGCTGTTGCGCCATAGCTCAAAGCTTCTTTAACGCTACCTAAATAGTAATCAGGAGCGTTCATACCAACGTGAGAACCAATTAATAAATCTTTTGCCATAACCAACGTGAGAACCAATTAATAAATCTTTTGCCATATTATTTCTCAATTCTAATATCTTTAATACTAACGGTTTCTAAAGGTCTATCGTTTGGACTTGTTCTCACTGATGCAATAGCATCAACGACTTCGATACCTTTAGTAACATGACCAAAAGCCGCATATTGCCCGTCTAAGAATTCCCCATCCTTATGCATGATGAAGAATTGACTACCGGCAGAATCTGGATTCATTGCTCTAGCCATGGAAATAACGCCTCTCTTATGAGAAATAGGATTGTTAACGCCATTAGCGGCAAATTCACCCTTGATGCAATAGCCAGGACCACCTGTGCCATTACCTTTTGGGCAACCACCTTGAATCATAAAACCTTTAATGACTCTATGGAATGTTAAGCCCTTATAAAAGCCTTTATCTGCGAGTTTTACAAAGTTCTCAACAGTAATAGGCGCCGCTTCTTTATCTAATTCAACTTCAATGGTGCCAAATTTGTTGATTTCAATAATTGCTTTCATTTTTAAGTATCTCCTTATATCAAAGATATATATTTACTAACTATTTACTATAAAATTACTTCAGGCATTTCCTCGTGATCCACCATTAAAACGTTCAATGTTGGGTCAATTTCCAAGAGAATTTTCTTCATTTGTGGCATAAAAATCTTCTCCACTTCGTGAGGAACATCTAAGTAATTAAAGTGCTCGTTGACGATAGCGCGTCTCACATGGTGAGGAGCGTCACCTGATATATAAATATCACAGCCTTCGTCTCTTGCAATAAACCAATCACGAGAACCACCGCCACCGACAATGCCGACTTTCTTAATATTTGGATTGCCTTCCTTAATTAACAAACCATAATCGACATCTAGTTTTGCTTTAGCAAACTTAGCGAATTCATCAATAGGCATGGCCTTATCGAGTTCGCCGATACGCATGCAATAGTCTTTTTCTTTTGGGCAATAGACGTTTTGTAAGCTTAAAGCTTCCGCTAAAGCGTCGTTCATACCATCTTTGCCACTATCGAAGTTTGTATGCATGCTATAGACTGGTACGCCTAGGGCGTCAATTTCATTAGAGAGCTGCTCTTTTAACTTATCCCATTTGAAAACCTTGGCTTTTGTGCCATAGATAAATGGATGATGCGTGATAATGATATCTGGTTTATTTTCCTTTATTAAAGGAAGCACTTGATAATCAAAGTCTAAACAAAGAAGGACATTATGTACTTCTTCTGGTAGTTTACCAGTCATAAGACCAACGTGGTCATGATAAAATTTCGCATAGCGTTTTGGGAAACGTTTGGAAAGTTTTAAAAGAAGTTTCTTTGTGTTCATAAATATCTCTCCAATTTATGTTTTTCCGCGTTTAATATGTCGATTCTTGCTTGTGGAAGATTACCACTAGCGATGATGTTATCAATCTCGCTTATGCGAGTTTGATATTTTTCTTTAAATGTCGCTGATTTCTCACGTCTTAAGATTGGCCCAAATTCTAAGTCTTCTTCACCAATAATGGCTTGGTCCGCTCTCACGAACTTAATGATTTCATAGAAAATGCCGTCTTCTTTGACGATCTTTTCATCAGCGATAGCAAAGCCCATCATACAAATTTCTTTTCTTGCCATAGGCACAGCATTATGAGCGTCAATAATAATTGTTTGAACTCTCATAAGCTTTTCTGGATGAGCTTTTAAGATATTGACGATATTTAATCCACCCATGCCTGCAATAACAATGGTTCCAACATCACGAGTGATGTCTTTAATTCCATCGCTAAAAAGGGGAGTAATCTTATCGTTGACGTGATATCTAATAAGATTATTTCTTAATCTTTCAAATGGTCCTTCTTTGTTTTCAACAGCGTAGCCCTTAGTAACGATACCGGATTCGACTAAAGCAATCATGAGTTTACCATGATCACTACCGATATCGGCTACTACTGAATGAGGAACCATATCATGAATGATACGCAAGCGTTTGGATAGTTTAATCATTAAAGTTTTTCCTTATAGTCACCTAAGCGTTTTGAACGTGTTGGGTGTCTGAGTTTCTTAATGGCTTTAGCTTCGATTTGACGAATTCTTTCACGAGTAACACCGAATTCACGGCCCACTTCTTCAAGAGTTCTTGGTCTATTATCGTCTAAGCCATAACGGAGTCTAATGACTCTTTCTTCTCTATCGCTTAAATCCTTGAGGATGCTATAGAGTTCTTCTTTTAAGAGTTGTCTTGTTGTGAAGTCTACTGGAGATTCACTTTCCTTATCTTCGATAAAGTCACCTAAGTGGGAATCATCTTCTTCACCAATTGGTGTTTCTAAAGAAACTGGTTCCATAGCAATACGTTGAATTTCGCGAATACGCTTTGCGCTTAATTCACCGTTCATAGCTTCACTAATTTCTTCCGCAGTTGGTTCACGACCATAATCTTGGATGAGTTGTCTTTGGATACGTGTCATCTTGTTAATGGTTTCAACCATGTGGACAGGAATACGAATGGTTCTGGCTTGGTCAGCAATTGCACGTGTGATAGCTTGACGAATCCACCATGTCGCATATGTAGAGAATTTATAGCCCTTTGTGTAGTCGAATTTATCTACGGCTTTCATTAAACCGAGGTTACCTTCTTGGATTAAATCCAAGAATAACATACCACGACCCACATAGTGTTTGGCAATGTTTACGACTAAACGCAAGTTAGCGTTAATCAAAGTTTGTTTAGCTTCTTCATCACCATTTAAGATCTTCTTAGCTAAGATTGGTTCATCTTCCGCTTTTAAAAGATCATATTTACCGATTTCTTTAAGATACATCTTAACGGAGTCATTAATACGAACTTCACTGCCTAAGTAGTCGATGTCGATATCTTCTTCAGCTTCATCGCTTTCTTCAGCAAAGAAATCATCGTCTGGCTCTTCATCAAGATTCATCTTGCTTTCATCAAAATCTTCAAAATCTTCATCTTCATCTTCTTCGTCAGAGATAACTTCGATGCCATTTTCTTTGAAGAAATTGATTAAGTCAGCGATTGTGTCATCATCTAAATCAAATTGATTTAATGCATCATAAATATCGCTTTGGTCAATAATACCGGATGATTTAGCTTTCTTTAAAAGACTGTTCTTGATGTCGTCTAAAGAAAGGATTTCACCATCTTCATCGTAGATGCTTTTGACTTTCTTTTTCTTGTCGAGTTTTGGAGCGCTTGGTGCGCCTTCACTCACTTTTGGGCGGCCTCTCTTTTTTGGTTTGTCTTCTAAGACCGCTTCAGTTTTTTCTAATTTTTTTCTACCCATAAATCAATGCCCCTTTCATTGGTTTAATTAAAATTAACGTTTTTTGCGAAGTCGACGCCTGTTGTAATCAGCGACTATTCGCGCTTGTTCCATTGGATCTTTGCCTTCCAAGGATTGTTCTAACGTGTCAGATTCAAAGATTTTCTCTTTTTCAGTGTCAATGACTTGCTGCAAATTATTTAATAACTCTTCGTTACAGATATCTGGATGGTTTCTTTCAAGATAGAGCTCACTTATCTTGTTAATTAACTCATCCTTTTCTGGCAAGTCGCTATTTTCCAGGGAGGAGATTAAATCCACTGGAACGAAATCTTTTTGCTCTTTCGCGTATTCAATGAGGTAATTTGCGATGATGCGATACGTTTCATCATAGAAACCACCGATTTTTTGCTCATAAAAGGCCACTGCTTCGCGATTTTGGAGCATTTGGTATAAAAGTTCACGCTCCGCAAATTCGAGCCTTCTAAGGACTTTTCTTTCAGGATGATATTCTCTAATCATTTTGCGGA
The DNA here is from genome assembly GCA_902782395.1 of uncultured Erysipelotrichaceae bacterium. Next base: position 6,828 of record CACZNF010000002.1, read on the forward strand.
AGTCAGTGTTTTGCGGTTTATTTCTCGCAGTTTTGAGAATATTCCTAATCGCTTCTGGCGCGAAACCAGTAATGTTAGCGAGTTTATTAATATAACTATCGAGTTCGATTTGTGAACGGATAGCTAGTAAAACAGGAATGAATTCCTGGATTAACTGAGTTTTCTGCTCTGTTGTTTGAAGCGGATTGGTATTCTTGTAGTAATTGAGAATGAAATCCACTCTTGAGATGAGTTTATTTAAATAAGCATTAAGTGCTACTGCACCATCTTGATTCAAAATCTCATCTGGGTCTCTAGTGCTGTTTTGGTTATCAACGATACGAACAGATAAACCGTTTTTAACCAAGTTATTAGCGATTTCCATGGTCGCTTTTTGACCAGGAAGGTCGCCATCAAGACAGAGTCTTATCTCAACATTTAGCGATCTGAGCAAGCGAATGTGTTCGTTTGTTAAGGCTGTACCCATTGTTGCTACGCATGATTCCATGCCAATGCGATACAAGGCATAGACATCCATGAAACCTTCTAAAACATAGATATAGCCAGCGATACGCGCTTTTTCTTTAGCGTTGTTGTAGTTATAAAGAATGTTGGATTTATGAAATAAATAGGTCTCAGGAGAGTTAACATATTTAGCTTCTGGACCGTCACCAAGTCTTCTTGCACTATAGCCCACAACTTCACCATTAGCGTCCATAATTGGGAAGATGACTCTACCAGCATTACGGTCACTATAGACACCATTGTTGCTAGAAGCGATGCCAATATCTTCGATAGTTTTCAAAGAATGACCCTTTTCTTCAAGGAAACGGCAGGTCGCTTTACCGTCTTTAAACGCATAACCGAGAAGGAACTTGCTTCTTAAGTTAGCGTCAAGGTGACGATTATTAAAATAATCAAGACCGGTTTTTCCTTCTGGAGAATTTAGTGCATATTGGTAATAGACGGTCAAATCATGAAGACACTTCACTAATGGCGCTCTTCTTGGGTCAACCACCTTGGCTTCATGGATATCTTCTAAACGAGGATCGTGATAATCGCATATTTCTGCGACTTTCTTGACCGCTTCTCTAAAAGAGAGTTTCTCGTATTTCCTCACAAAGCCAATAGCGTTACCACTAGTGCCACACACAAAACACTTAAAGATTTGAAGTTCAGGTGAGATATGCATGGATGGGTTAGTGTCATCATGGAATGGGCATTTAGCGAGATAGTCTTTACCTTTTCTAATCACAGGTAAATACGCCGATACCACTTTAACGATATCAGCGTGCTTTAACACGTCATTAATTAAACTATCATCAAATGCCATATAATAAATTATACTTTTCCTAATTTTCTACTATTTTTCTACTTGATTAAAAGAAGACTTTTTCCTCTAAATAAGCTTTTAATTCACCGATTGGTAAACGGACTTGTTGCATAGAATCACGTTCACGAATGGTCACTGCACCATCATTTTCTGTATCAAAGTCAATGGTAATGCAGAATGGAGTACCGATGGCGTCTTGTCTACGATAACGTTTACCGATAGAACCGGTATCATCATAGATGACGCTGAAGTACTTCGCTAAAGATTGTTCCACTTCACGAGCCTTTTCTTCGAGCTTTTTACTTAATGGAAGAATAGCGGCTTTAAATGGCGCAACAGCAGGAGAAAGATGCATAACGATACGAGTATCGTTGTCACCAACTTGTTCTTCATCGTAAGCGTCACATAAGGTCATTAATACCAAACGGTCTAAACCGACTGATGGTTCAATACAATATGGGACATATTTTTCGTTTGTTTCTGGATCTAAATAGTCTAAAGCTTCACCACTATATTTGATATGACGGTTTAAGTCATAGTCAGTTCTATCAGCAATACCCCAGATTTCACCCCAACCGAATGGGAAGAGATATTCGATATCTGTTGTGGCTTTACTATAGAAGGCTAATTCTTCTGGTTCGTGGTCTCTATAACGGAGATGATCTTTTCTGATTCCTAAGGAATCAACGAAGTCTAAACAGTATTGTTTCCAATAGTCAAACCACTTTAAGTCTTCACCTGGTTTGCAGAAGAATTCCATTTCCATTTGATCAAATTCACGTGTACGGAATGTCATTTGTCCTGGAGTAATTTCGTTTCTAAACGCACGACCGACATTACAAATACCGATAGGTAATTTACGACGTGTCGCTCTCATGACATTCTTAAAGTTAACGAACATACCTTGAGCGGTTTCAGGTCTTAAATAGACAACTGATTTGCTGTCTTCAGTGACACCAATATGTGTTTTAAACATCATATTGAATTGACGAATGTCGGTGAAGTTTTCACTACCACAGTTTGGACATTTAACGTGATTATTTCTAATGAACTCCATCATCTGTTCATTAGTCATACCATTAACATCGGCATCTGGGAATTCGCCTTCAATTAATTGGTCTGCTCTGAAACGCTGCTTACAGTGCTTGCAGTCAATAAGTGGATCATTGAATGTAGCAACGTGGCCTGTTGCTTCCCAAACTCTTGGATTCATCATAATCGCCGCGTCGATACCAACGTTTGTGGTACTTTCTTGGACGAATTTCTTCCACCACATCTTGCGGATGTTTTGTTTGATTTCACTACCAATTGGGCCATAGTCCCAAGTGTTGCTTAAACCACCATAAATCTCTGAGCCTTGGAAATAAAAGCCAGAGACAATGAAATGATTACATAGTTTATCGAATTCAAATTTACTCATAATATGCTCCCTTGATAATATACATGCACGAAAAATGCTATTATTTCCGTGAATTGTTGTCAACCTATTATGAGTGTTATTATGGACTTTTATTATTCAATAAGCAAGCGTATGTTCTTAAAGCGATAACCAAACGCTTCTTCGATATAGTGTTGGAATTTATCAAAAAGCACCTTAGCGTCCTCTTTTTGATATTCTTTTTCAATCAAACTAAAGTCAGGACAATTAACAATTTCTCTTAAGAGAAGCATTTGCGATTTATTTAAATCTCTATCAACTTCTGTATCGTAGCAGTCTTTGCAGATAAAGCCACCATCGGTAAAGGAGAAAGCCACAATGCCGTTTCTTTTACCGCATATGACACATTTATTAACTTCGAGCTGGAATCCACCTAAGCGAATGACGTGACTCATTAATAAAAGTAAGGTCATGAGCCAATCATTTTTCTCTTTAAGTGTTTCCACGGCTTTTTCCAAATATGGAAACATGATGTATTGTTCTTCACTTGGAAAAAGATTAAGAATCATCTCGTCCATGAGTACGATGCACCCTAAATACTTCTCATCCATCTCCATCTTTAAAGAAGAGAACAGAGGTTTAGAGCTTTTTAAGATGGGATATTTGAAATCTCCATCCATCAATTCGATATCAGCGACAGTTAAGATGTTGTTTAAAGCAGCATTCTTACTCTTTGGATCTTTAATGCCTCTCGCTAAAAAGGTGATTGTTTCCTTTTCACTAATCGCTGTCACAATCGCATCTTTTTCTTTATAAGGGTTAATCGATAATACAATTATCTTCATTTTTTATTTTTCGTATTTATATCCGTATTCTTTTAATGAAGAAGGAGCGTTTCTCCAATCTTCATCCACTTTTACTTTAAGTTCTAAGTAAACGTGTTGGTTTAAAAGTCTTTCAATGCTTTGTCTAGCTTTGCTACCAATTTCTTTAATGCGTTGCCCGCCTTTACCGATAACAATGCCTTTCTGGCTATCTTTTTCAACGATGATTGAGGCTAGAATTGATAAAGGTTTCTTTTCCCATTCAATGTGTTCCATATAAATAGCCACAGAATGTGGAACTTCTTCTCTTAAGGTCTTTAAGACCTTTTCACGAATGATTTCTTTGATACGGAAGACTTCATCTTTATCGGTAATCATTTCTGGTGGATAGTAAGCTGGACCTTCAGGCAATAAAGAAGAAACTGTTTTGAGGATTTCATCAATATTGAAGCCTTCTTTAGCAACAGCATCAATAAAGAGAGCGTCTTTAAAGAAAGCGCGATAAGTTTTCTTAAGCTCTTCAGTCTTATCTAATCTCGCCAAATCGATTTTGTTAAAAACAATAATAAGTGGACAATGATGAATATCTAAGTGTTCGATAATGTAATTATCACCATCGCCAAATGGTTTAGAGGCATCCACTACTAAGATGGCGACATCTACGTCATGGGCAGCGCTATAAGCCATATTGTTCATTTCTTGACCTAGTTGGGCTTTTGGCTTATGAATTCCTGGAGTATCAAGAAAAACGATTTGGGTGTTTTCATCATTATAAATACCAATGATGTTGTTTCTTGTGGTTTGTGACTTATCTGTAACAATAGAAACATTATGGTTGATTAAACCATTCAACAAAGTTGATTTGCCTACATTAGGACGGCCCAAGATGGCTACAAAACCGGATTTCATTACTTTAAATCATCTCCGGAAAAGGCAAATGGAAGGAGTTCGTCAATATTGGTCTCCTTAAGATCGCCCTTTAGGTTTGTTAGAACAATTGCTCCGTCTCTTGGGAATAATTCGCTGATGACTTGACGGCACGCGCCACATGGGGAGCATGGTTCATCTGTTTCAGCGGCAATTGCTAAAGCGACAAAATCTTCTTTCTTATAGCCGTTCATCATCGCACTATAAAGAGCGTTTCTTTCAGCGCACATGCATAAAGGATAGGAGGAGTTTTCAACGTTAGCTCCTTTAAAAACCTTTCCATCTTTACAAAGTAAAGCAGCGCCCACTTTGAATTTAGAGTATGGGCTATAAGATAAGTTTCTCGCCTCAATTGCGACTTTTGCTAGTTCATTATTTTTCATATGCACCTCACGCCAAGATTTCGTCTTGCAAAGCAAACATTATTTTTTCATCTTCCTTAGTCATATGGTCATAGCCAAGAAGATGCAATAAGCCATGGACAAAAAGGAACTTTAATTCTCTGTCGAGGCTATGGCCATAAGCTAAAGCTTGTTCTCTAGCTTTATCAAAGGAAATATAAATTTCACCAAGAACTACCATTGCGTTTGACTGAAAGATTTTATCTTTATTCTCATCTCCATCTAAAAACGCAAAAGAGATGACATCAGTTGGACGGTCAATGTGGCGGTAATCACGGTTAATATTATGAATGAATTCATTATCCACGAAAGTCACACTAATATATGGATCAAAATGGAGACCCAGATGATTAAGTGTCTTAGTAATTAACTCTTCATATACCGCTTGATAATCATTCAATGACTCGTCGAAAGAATTAAAATCTAGTTCCATGATGAAATCATAGCATTATTTCACGCTATTTACTATTAATTTCATCTAGATGAACAACATTATTAATTCTCGCTTTGCAAAGCAAGTTCTCTTCTACTCTACTATCGTAACCGAATATTGGGGCAAGCGATTGATAGAGCAATACGCTCAAGCACACGTAAAAGATGACGTTAGTGAGGCTAAAGTTCTTTTCAATCAAACAAAGAATCACACTCGCTGCTAACATGAAGAAACCCACCACACCTTTCTTCGCGAATTCCAGGTATGCGTATCGGTAGGATTTAACCTCCATGGTTTTAACCTTCATTTCCACTGTATCCATATCTTTTGTCGTTCTGAGCTCGTTTTCTTCTTGCAAGACTTCTTGACCAATCGCGTTTTTATAAGGGGAGAAGAAAAACGCATCAAGGTAAGCGCCTAACAAGGAAGCAATTATCAAAACGAGATAATTTAGGGAATTGATTAAGGTAATTGTGCAGATGAGTATGACAATGAGAACTGAGAAGACTAGATTCAGACCCATGCTTAATGAGCATTTCTTGTATTCTTGGCTGCGCTTATAAAACTCAAAATAATCTTTTTTATGTACGTAAGGCAAAAATCTCCTAATATACCTATCGTACCTTTGCATGCGCTTGAATAATATGTAACGCAACAAGACTTCACTTACCAAACTGCCAGCGATAAATAGGATTGGGTAGAGATATCCACCATCTGGCTTCATAAAGAATGTGGCAAAGCCAATAAGAAGCGCGGTCACAGTTTGGAAAACGGCTGAAACAAGTGTTCCTTTGCGATCTTTAGTGTCAATCACATTGTGAGGATATGGTTTCTTCTCAAAAGCGTTGACTGCGAGCAAAGTTCCATCCCATAAAGATAAGAGCTGGCTGAGCTTTTGCCAGTATATTCCTTTAGCGGGATCATGAACTTTCACACGATTACCTTTTCTTTTGCTAATCAAAAGGGCGTGTACAGTCTCGTTTGGATTGACAACGGTTAAAATCACAGGAAAGTTATCAAAATGTCTGAAATCGTCTTTATCATCGTATTTTGCCCCGATGAGTGTCACATCGTATCTCTGTGCCTCGACGACTAAGTCTTGATAAGAGTATTGTCCATGGTTTTCGTCTTCATTTAGATAAAGATAGCCTTCATCTTTGTGCACAATGGCAAGCAGCATTTTTAGGCATGCCATGCCACAGCTTGAATTACTTAATTGTGGGATATAGTACATTTAACACCTCCTATAAATTAGTAATGGCGCTAAATGGAATTTTTCCTAAAAAAGTGAAAAATAATTTTCAAGAAAAGAAAAAACCGGATAAATCCGGTTTATTTTTTGAAGATTTTTTTGAATTTCGCTAATAAGGAATCATCTTTTCCTATTTCTTGACGATATTGCGTTAATAAATCTTTTTGCTTTCTATTTAAGGAAGTTGGCATCTTAATATCTAAATGCACATATTGATCGCCTGGTTTTCCACTTCTTAAATCTTTGACACCTTGACCGCGCATTCTGAAGATTTGTCCAGGTTGTGTGCCCGCAGGGATATTAAGAGTGGCTTCTCCATAGACGGTTGGGACATCCACGCTTGTGCCAAGGATAGCGTCGATAAAATCGACAGGTACTGTTAAGTGGATATCATTGCCATCTCTTTTGAAGAATTGATGTGGCTTGACGTTCACTTCGACGAATAAGTCACCGTTAGGACCACCATTGGTGCCTCTTTCACCTAAACCTTGGACACGGATTTGTTGTCCGTTATTGATACCGGCAATAATGTGAACTTTAACGTTCTTCTTAACGCGGTTATAGCCTTTGCCACCACAGTTAGGACATGGATTAGTAATAATCTTACCTGACCCATTACAGCGGGAACATGTTTCTTGTTGTTCGATGACACCAAAGAGGCTTCTTCTTTGCACTCTGACATAGCCATGTCCACCACAGTTAGGACAGGTTTGGACATCGTTAGGTGTTCTTGCACCTGTACCATGGCAAGATGAACATTGTTCATCAATGGTCAGAGGTATTTCAATATCACGGCCTAAGATAGTATCCATGAAGTCAACTTTGACACGCACAATAGCGTCGTTGCCTCTTCTTGGACCAGTGTTGGCTCTTTGTTGACGACGGCCACCACCGAAGAATGATGAGAAGATATCGCCTAAGTCTACGCCATCCGCACCACCAAAGCCTCCAAATCCACCTTCGAATGGATTAGAACCTGGTTGACCAGCCCCTTGTTCAAAGGCGGCAAAGCCGAATTGGTCGTAGGCACTTCTTTTTTGGTCATCGAAAAGAATGTCATAAGCTTCTTGTACTTCTTTAAACTTTTCTGCATCACCAGTTTCGTGGTTATCAGGATGGTATTTTTTAGCAAGTTTACGATAAGCACTTTTGATTTCATCTTTAGATGCACTTTTAGAAACACCTAAGACTTCGTAAAGATCTCTTTTGTTTGCCATGATATTCCTTTCTATTCACGCATAGAGGGGCCGAAGCCCCTGCATATGCTTGAAAATAATCTTAATAATTAGTTGTTTTTGCTTGTGAAGTCAGCATCGACGACATCGTCTGGATTGCTACCAGCGGTTTGTTGTTCGTTTGCTTGACCATTTGGTTGAGCACCTTGATTAGCTTGAGCTTGTTGCATATACGCGGCAGCTTGTTCAAGTTCACTAATACGTTTTCTTAAAGTTTCCATGTCGTTATTATCTAACGCGGTCTTTAATTCATCGCGTAATTTTTGTGTTTGTTCTTTTTGGTTTGGATCCATGCTGGCGCCTTTTTCTTGCATAGCGATGTCGATATCGTTAATTAAGCTTTCAGCTTTATTACGGAGTTCGATTTCTTCTTTACGCTTTGCGTCTTCTTCAGCGTGAGCTTCAGCTTCTCTCACCATTCTATCGATATCTTCTTTAGAAAGACCATTGCTACCAGAGATGGTGATATTTTGTTCTTTTTGTGTATCTAAGTCTTTAGCATTAACTTTAACGATACCGTTAACGTCGATAGAGAAGGTAACTTCAATTCTTGGTTCACCACGTCTGGCTGGCTTAATACCATTGAGTTGGAAGTGACCTAATAACTTGTTATCGTGGGCCATTGGTCTTTCACCTTGGTAAACCATGATGTCAACGGCTGGTTGGTTATCCGCAGCGGTTGAGAAGATTTGGCTCTTTGTGGTTGGAATTGTGGTATTTCTTGTGATTAATGGAGTCATAACACCACCTAAGGTTTCAATACCTAAGGTTAATGGAGTAACGTCAAGTAAGACTACGTCTTTAACATCACCAGAGACCACGCCACCTTGGTAAGCCGCACCGATAGAAACAGCTTCATCTGGGTTAACGGATAAGTTTGGTTTCTTACCTGTTAATCTAGCGACTAATTCTTGGACGGCTGGCATACGGATGGAACCACCAATTAATAAGACTTGGTTGAGTTCAGAAGCACTCATATGAGCGTCACTTAAGGCACGTCTGACTGGTTCTTCACATCTATTTAATAGATGTCTTGTTAAATCTTGGAATTTAGCACGGGTTAATGTGACTTCGAAGTTAACTGGGCCAGCAGAAGTCATGCTAATGAATGGTAAGGAAATGACTGTTTCCATAGAAGCAGAGAGTTCGATCTTGGCTTTTTCTGCAGCTTCTCTAATTCTTTGTAAGGAACCCTTATCAGTGATATCAACGTTAGATTGAATCTTGATTTGGGCTTTAATCCAATCAGCGACAACTTGGTCCCAGTCATCACCACCGAGGTGGTTATCACCAGCGGTACTAACGACTTCGAATGTGCCATCACCAATATCAAGAATAGAGACATCGAATGTACCACCACCTAAGTCGAAGACTAAGATCTTTTCGGATTTATCGTTTTCTAAGCCATAGGCTAAGGCCGCAGCGGTTGGTTCGTTAATAATACGGACAACATCTAAGCCGGCGATTTGACCAGCATCTTTTGTTGCTTGTCTTTGCGCATCGTTGAAGTACGCAGGAACTGTAATAACAGCTTTTTGCACTGATTGACCTAAGTGGGCTTCAGCGTATTTCTTCATGTAAGCAAGAATCTTTGCGGAGATTTCTTGTGGGGTGAATTGTTTATTCACACATTTAATAGAGACCTTTTCGGCAGTACCCATAATTCTTTTAATAGAACTAACTGTATCTGGGTTTGTGACGGCTTGACGTTTGGCAGCGTTACCAACGATTTCTTCACCATTTGCTTTAAAAGCAACGACTGATGGAGTGGTCACTGTGCCTTCAGGGTTTGGGATAACTTTGACTGTACCATCAGCTTGTAAGTAGCTGACGACTGAGTTTGTGGTACCTAAGTCGATACCTAAGATAATTTCTTTTGCCATAATTTATTTCCTCCTATTAGGCGTCGCCTTTGACGCCTTCTTTAGTTTCTTTTTCTTCTTTTTTGTTTTTGCTCACTGAGACTCTTGCGGGTCTGATGAGACGTCCATGTAATTCATAGCCTTTCGCGTACACTTTAGTGACGAGGTTTTCTTCGCCTTCTTGTTCAGTGACGTCAACGGCATCCATGTTTTTATCAGAGAACTTATCTCCGATGTTTGGAGCGATTTCTTTCACTCCTTCGTTTTCTAATGCACTCACGAAGTTACGATAGATGAATTGGAATCCCACTAAGTAGTTTTTTACTTCTGGGCTGGCTGGTTCATTACCTAACGCCATATGGAAGCTATCGAGTACTGGAAGTAATTCTTCGATAAATCCCATAGCGCGATATTTCATCGCTTCGGAATGTTCTTTTTCTAAATTAGTACGTAAGTTCTTGGTATCTGCATAAGCGCGGTAATATTCATTTTTCCAATGCTCTACTGCGGCATTTGCTTTAGCAAGTTCTTCTTCTAATTCTTGAATCTTTTTCTTGTCTTTATTTTTTTCTTCTTTAACGGCTTCTTTTACTTCTTGTTTTTCTTTATTAGGCATCGCCTTTACCTCCTTTGTTGTTGTTTAATCCTTTAAAGTAATCGGTTAATGTTTCCGCGATATACTCAAGGGCGCTTAACGCTTGATCGTAGTCGATTCTAGTTGGACCGAGCAATGTAATTGCGCGATTGCCTTCTTCGCCTAAGTCAATTTTCGCTGTCACCATTGAGACATCAGGATTGCCTTCGATATCGCCGATACGAATGATTCGGCCTTCGTCATCCTTTTTGATTTCATCTTTGACTTCTTTAAGGAGTTGTTGGTCATTGAGAAGTTTGAAGACTTTTTCAAGTTTCTCAGTATCGTTTTTGTATTCCTCGTGATTGAACAATTCATCTCTACCATAGAGACTTAAACGGTCACTAGCGAAGCGCATGAATGTTTCAAGCAAGGCTTGGTAAACAAGGTCATGGCCCACGATGTAATCATTAAGGACTGGTTTAAGAGCTTCGGTCTTTTCAACGAGTTCAACGATTGGTGTGCCTTTTAATCGGTCATTTAATAAGGAAACGCAGTTAACAATTTCACCCGCTTTTAAGTTCTCTGGAACGATGAAGGTTTTGTTTTCGACATAGCCTTTATCAGTTACGAAGATGGCGGTGATTGTGTTATCGGAAATCTGCACCATTTGGATAGACGCTAATTTTTCTTTGTTCTCATCTGGTCCCATGACCACGGTGACTAAGTTAGTCATATGAGATAAAATCTCACAACTTTCCTTTATAACCGCATCAATTGATTTAACTTTTTGATCAAGAACAGTTTGAATGCTGTTTTTTAATTGTTCATTAACTGAACCATCTCTTAATTTCTCACAGTAATAGCGGTATCCTTGAGCGGATGGAACTCTACCACTGCTTGAATGGGTCTTTTCGATTAATCCCATTTTTTCAAGAGCAAACATTTCGTTTCTAATTGTCGCGGAAGAATAAGGAAGTTTATATTCTTCGATGAGGGTGTGAGAGCCAACTGGTTGCGCATTCTTAATAAAGTATTCAACGATGTGCTTTAAGATCGTATCACTACGGTTAAGAGCCATGGTTTTCTCCTCCTTTTTAGCACTCTATCTCTTTTTGTGCTAACTACATTTTACCTAAATAATTAGCACTGTCAAGCATTGTCTGCTAATTTTTTGTCTGCTAATTTTTTAATTTTTATTATAATAAGGATTTATATACGGAGTCCAAAATAGGATTCTTTGAGACAAAATCACAAACAAAAAATACCCTGATTCGCACCAGGATATTTTTCATTGGTAGAAGTTATGTCAAAGATTTCAAACAGTTACTTGTTCTTAATCTTTAGCATATATCTTAATCAGATTTTCCAGCTGACAGCATCTTTACGGTCCATCACGAAACGTCTATAAATGCCATCTTCTTTCATTAAGTCATCATGCTTACCAGATTGCACAATCTTGCCTTCGTCTAAGACAAATATATTGTCACAATCTCTCACGGTTTTAAGTCTGTGAGCAATCATAATGACTGTTTTGTTATAAGTAAGAGCGTTAATCGCGTTCATTAATTTCTCTTCGTTTTCTGGGTCAACGTTCGCTGTCGCTTCATCCAAGATGACAATCTTTGAATCTTTCAAGATTGCTCTAGCGATTGATAATCTTTGAAGTTCACCACCAGAGAGAGTTGATCCACCCTCACCAATCACGGTATTTATACCATTAGGGAGGTCATAGACGAAATCGCAGCACGCTAACTTAAGAGCGTTATCTATGTCTTTTTCGGTTGCGTTTTCTTTGCCCATCTTTAAATTGTTAGCGATTGTATCGTTGAACAAATAAACGTTTTGGAAAACGAATGTGAAGTTATCCATTAATGAGTCGATGTTATAGTCTTTCACATTTTTACCATCGAGCAACACACTACCTTCTTGGACGTCCCAAAATCTCGCCATTAAGTGGCATAAAGTGGTTTTACCACTTCCTGATGGACCAACGAAGGCGACTTTACTGTTTCCTTTAATCTTTAATGAAACATCATCGATAATCTTTTTCTTATCATAGGAGAATGAAACGTTTTTGAATTCGATATCAGAAGACTTGGTCTTATAATTCTCGCCAGAAATATTCATTGTCTTAATTGAAAGGATATCTTTAGCCTTTTGGACACATCTTTCAATAATCTTGGATAAGGTGGAGAAAGTACCCATTGAATCTAAGCTTGCATAGATGATGTAGCTACCAATGATAACGGTCATTGTGGTCGCTAAATCATTGATGTTATGTGTGCAAAGTAAGACTGCAACAACGGTCATCGCTACACCAATTAATCTTGTGATATATGTTTGTATTGTACCAACAGGAATCATGGATAATTCTGCCTTGGAATAGACTTTTCTACCATATTCGTTAGCCTCATCCATTCTCTTAGAATATCTTCCATATAAGTTATAAGATTTAACTTCGGCAATACCTAAAACATAGTCAAGAGTATTACTGAGGATACCTAAATCCGCTTTTTCTTTTATAGGAGCGAATTTCTTGCCTAATCTTTTCATTACGGTATTAAACGCTAAATAGATAATGACACCCACTAAAGCGACTAAGCCGATTCTCCAATCAAAGAAGAATAACGCTAAGACGACAATAAGAGTGTTGATTAAGCCAGTGGTAACAAGCATGACAACACGCGTAGCAATATCACTTAATTGTTCCATTGTATTAGTGGTAACTGAGGTAATATAGCCTAATGAATTAGTGTTGAAATAGCCCATTGGCACGTATCTTAAGTGCTCAGCAATTTCAATACGCTTTTCACAAGTTGAACCATAACCACCATCGCACTGTAACATCGTAGAAGCATATCTACAAACGCAAGAAACAAGAAGTGGGATTAACATGATTAATGAGGATTGTAAAATAACCATTGGAGTAAATGTTCCTTCAAAAATATTTTTGAAAGTCCACCATATCGCCGGAAGCTTGGTAGCTTCACATAAGCCCATAATGATTGTTAAAACAATCGCTAAATAGAATTGTCTTTTTCTCTTTTTGCTGCAAAAGCCAAAGAACATTTTTAACATCTTAATCATTGA
>CACZNF010000003.1 GCA_902782395.1 uncultured Erysipelotrichaceae bacterium
TATTTGATAAATATTTATTTATACAATAATGTTATGCGTAAATATATCATTCAAAAGAGCGAAGAAGGACAGACATTAGAGAAGTATGTACAAAAGCTACTCATGTCCGCTCCAAACTCCTTTATTTATAAGTTATTTAGAAAAAAAGATGTTAAGGTTAATGGTCATCATGAAGACCGTAAGTTTATCATCAAAGAAAACGATGAAATTGCAATCTATGTTAAAGAAGAGCAATTCGAAGAATTTATAAAAGAAAAAGCTTATCAGCCTAATAATCAAATCCAAGACTGGATTGTTTATGAAGATGAGAATGTTTTATTTGTAAATAAACCACGTGGTTTACTAGTGCAAAAGAGTGCTCCACAAGATGAGTCTTTAGATCAAATGGTCGTGGAGTATCTCATTTATAAAGGCGAATATGATCCTACTAAAGAACTAGCCTTTAAACCAGGTCCCGCTCATAGATTAGATAGAAATACCTCAGGTATGGTGGTCTTTGGTAAGAATCACGATGCCTTAGAGTTATTATTTGAACTATTTAAGAATCACGATTTAATTAATAAACATTACCTTGCCTTAGTCGTAGGTCAGATGGAAAAAGATAAAGACACGATTAATGCTCCTTTAAGAAAAGATGAAAAGACTAATACCGTTACAGTGGCTCCTTTAGATAAGGGAGGCAAAACCGCTAAAACGGTTTATAAAGTCATGAAATCATATCAAGACTATAGTTTACTTGATGTCACGCTTTTAACAGGTAGAACTCACCAAATTCGTGTCCATCTTGCTTATATTAATCATCCAATCATCGGGGATGAGAAATATGGTGATTTCCAAGCAAATAGAGTATTCAAACAAAAGTTTGGTTTCAACAAACAATTCTTACACGCTTATAAGATTGGTTTTGGTGATTTACCTAAACCACTTACTAATTTAAGTAGAAAAGAATTTATTGCTGAACCTAGAGAAGAAATTGCAAATATTCTAACTATGTTAGACAATAATAAATAGGGGAGATTTATTTATGGGTACAAAAGAGAATTATTTACGCTGGCTTAATTCTAATAGAGTTAGTGAACAAGACAAAGAAATCTTAAGAAACATGAATCAAGAACAAATTGATGATGCTTTCTTTAAAGATGTGGAATTTGGTACTGCTGGTATGAGAGGAGTTCTCGGACCAGGCACTAATAGAATGAATAACTTCACAGTGAGAAAAGCCACTGTAGCGTTTGCTAAATACTTACTAGAACTTTTCCCAAAAGCGAAAGAAGAAGGTGTTGTTATTTCTCATGATAATAGACACATGTCGCGTGAATTTACTCTTTTAAGCGCTGAAACATTAAATGATTTCGGCATTAAAACATATATTTTTGATTCTTTAAGACCAACACCAGAATTATCATTCGCTGTGCGCTATCTTAAAGCATGTGCTGGTATTATGATTACCGCTTCCCATAACCCAAAACAATATAATGGTTACAAAGTTTATGATGAAACTGGCTGTCAATTAGTGCCAGATAAGATCAAACGCTTATTAGAACTTATCGCAGAATTACCAAACGAATTAGATGTTGAATATCAAAAAGCTGATAAACGTGGTGAAAATATCCTTTTAGATAATAAAGTTGATGATGAATATGTCCGTTTAGTGGAATCTATCGCGATTAATAGAGATTTAGATAAATCTAACTTTAAAATAGTATTCACTCCAAATCATGGCACATCATACGTTAATTCCATGAGAATCTTTAAAGACTTAGGTTATCGCATCTTCCCAGTGATGAGTCAAATTGATCCAGACCCAGACTTCTCTGGTACTTTATCTCCTAACCCAGAAGATCCAAGAGCGTATATTGAACCAATTAAACTCGCTAAAGAGATTGATGCGGATTTAATTGTGATGACTGACCCAGATGGTGACCGTGTGGGTTTAGGCTATAAAGCCAAAGACGGTAGTTATCAAACATTAACCGGTAACCAAAGTGCAGCCTTATTAATGGACTATATCTTCGCTCAAAAGAAAGCTAAAGGCACTCTTTCAGATAATGGTGTCATGTACTATACAATCGTTACCTCTTCCTTAGGAAGAGATGTTGCCGAACACTATGGTGTTAAGGTTGAAGAATTCTTAACAGGCTTTAAGTTTATTGGTAATAGAATTGATTACTATGAAAAACTTGGTCATGGTCCAAAGTTTGAATTTGGCTATGAAGAAAGCTATGGTTGCCTAATTGCTCCATTTGCGAGAGACAAAGATGGCTGCCAAGCTATCCTCATGTACTGCGAAATGGCTTTGTATTATTTCCTAAAAGGTATGAGATTAGACGAAGCGTGGGATGATTTAAGTAAGAGATTCGGCTATCACCAAGACCTCACATATTCTATGGAATTCTTCGGTAGTGAAGGCCAAGCCAAAATGGAAAACTTAATGAACACTCTTCATAATAATCCATTCATTGAAATCAACGGCTTAAAAGTGGTGCAAGTTGATGATATTGAAAAGAGCGTGCGCTTAACAAAACAAAGCACGTCTCCAATCAATTTACCAAAATCCAACGTTGTGAAACTCTATTTGGAAGATGGTAGTGTTGTCACTGTGAGACCTTCTGGTACAGAACCAAAAGTGAAATTCTATATTGGTACAAAACTAAAAGAAAAACCAACTGATAACTCCTTCCCAGAAGCTTTATATAAGAGCATCAAAGAAGTGCTACATTTGTAAAATAAAAGCAAGGCATCAAACCTTGCTTTTTATTACTGCGTAATAACTTATTGAAGTAAGCCCACAGCTTTTTGCACTCTCTTGAGTGTTTGATTAGCAATCTTGCTGGCCTTTTCAGCGCCTTCTTTAAGGGCTTCTACATAACTCTTATTAGCGATAATTTCTTTATATCTATTTTGGAATGGTTCGAGTTCTTCGATAACTGCATCGGCGACCGCTTTCTTGAAATCACCATATCGATAGCCTTCAAATCTCTTTTCAGCTTCTTCGATGGAGATATCTTTCATACAGCAATAGATTTGTAATAAGTTAGAAATACCTGGCTTATTTTCTTCGTCGTATTTGACTTCACAACCCATATCAGTGACCGCGGACATAATCTTTTTACGGATAACCGCTGGTTCATCTTTCAAGAAGATGTCACCTTTTGGATCAGATTTACTCATCTTCACAGTTGGATCACTTAAGGACATGATTCTCTTACCAACTTTGCGGAGTTCCGCTTTTGGCATCGTTAAGATTTCACCATATCTATTGTTAATACGGTTAACTAAGTCACGTGTTAGCTCAATGTGTTGTACTTGGTCTTCGCCAACAGGAATGGTGGTAGCGTCATAAAGGACAATATCACACGCCATTAAGACAGGATAAGCGAATAAACCTAAACCAATAGCGTTTTCTTTTAATTTTGCAGATTTATCTTTGAACTGTGTCATACGGGATAATTCACCCATGTATAAGTAGTTCTGCATAATCGCGTTTAATTCTGCGTGAGCGGAAACACTGCTTTGAAGGAACAAAGCGTTCTTTTTTGGATCAAGACCTGCTGCTAAATAGAAAGCTGCTAAGTCGATGGAATTTTGTCTTAAGACTTCTGGATCAATTGGAAGAGTTAAAGCATGTAAGTCCGCGATGAAAATAAAACATTCGCCACGGTCGTTCATGTTTTTTAAGTTCTTTAAAACCGCAATATAATTGCCTAAAGTTAATTGTCCAGTTGGTTTGATACCGGTTAAAATACGTTCTGCCATAAAATAGTTTACCGCCTTGATATTTAGTTTAGTCTTTTACGAGACTAATATCAATTGCTAGATAATGAAATAATGGCTATACTACTTATATATGATTAAAATTTACACCTCACCTTCTTGTAGTTCCTGTCGCAAAGTCAAAAAATGGTTCTTGGATCAGAATATTCCATTCATTGAAAAGAACATCTTTGTGGCAACATTAAACGAAAAAGAATTAACCGATATATTAATGAAAAGTGAAAATGGTACTGAAGACATCATTTCCACGAAGAGTAAGATTATTAAAGAAAACGATTTAGATATCGATTCTATGACCGTTAAACAATTGGTGGCCTTTATTAAGGATAATCCATCCATTTTAAAACGCCCAATTATTGTTGATGACCATCGTATTCAAGTGGGTTATAACCCTGACGATATTAGAAGTTTCATCCCTCACGCTCGTCGTTTAGCGGAATGGGCATGTAAAAACGATAACTGTCCACAATACGATCACTGTGGTCATTCAGACGTTAAAGAAAAATCTGATAACTAGTTATTCTTTCTAGCAGCGTCAATCGCACGTCGGGCTTTTCCGACGTATTTTTCTTTAGAAACAGTTAAGTTAAATTTCTCAATGTATTCTTTCATCATGGCTTTCGCATGATCAATGCCAATCTTAGATTCAATCTCTAAATTGTAATCAAGCGTATCGCCATATGTATTCTTATCAATGACTAAAGTATAATCATCAAATTCAATTTCTAATCTTCTATTAAATAAAGCGGTAATCTTATGGTATTTATCTAATGAGTAGGGTAGAAGCATTAATCTATTTCTCACTTGGCCATAAGGGAAAATACCCTCGTTCACTAAAAGCTCTGATTCTTTAGGAGTTAAGCCATCATTAATTTCTTCATCCCCGTCATTACCTTTAATCTTTAAAGTGAGTTCACTTCTCACATCATTAATAACTCTTACTCTTAAGGTCATATGCTGACTTCTTAAATAGAGGTCATCAGTGTCAAAGTAATAGTTCGCATTTTGTATGAATTGCTTGTTTGGGTAACTATTCATGTAATATGTCACGATGAAAAAATATCTCTCCTCATCTAACATTATTCTTGTTTCATACTCTTTGTTTGTTTTTGCCATAGATTTTTTGTAACAACTGAATTATTATAACATATGTTATGAAATTAGATTTACCTTTATTAGTAGAAAACACTGAATTTCCCTGGTATTTAATCGCTTTATTCGTAGCCACGGGTATCTTAATGATCGCCACTGTTGTGGTCATTATTATCTTCCTTAAAAAGAAGAAAGTCGTGAAAGTTGATAACTCTTTATGGATTGAAAACTTAGGTGGCAAAGAAAACATTGAAAGCGTTAATCAAGTCGGTTCAAGAATTAATCTCGTTTTAAAAGATAAAGAAGCTATTAATAAAGATAATTTAAAAGAACTAGGAGTAAAAAGTGTCCTAGTCATGTCTAATAAAGTTACATTGGTTATTGAGAATAACGCTGAAGATATCGCTAAGGCGATAAACGACGGCCTTAATAATTAAAATACTTAATTAAATCTTGTTTAATCTCATCAGTGGGGAATCCAATAATGTTATTCATGGAACCACTGATTTTTTTAACGATTGGGAATTTATCGTTATCCTGCGCTCCATAGGCTCCCGCTTTATCTAAAGGTGAACCAGAAGCGATATAAGCGTTAATTAATTCATCGCTTAATTCATTAAAATAAACTGTGCTTTTAACAATACCTTGCACAAGTTTATCGTTTTGCTTTAAAGCGTAACCTGTATAGACGTAGTGTTCTTGATTGGATAATTCTTTTAAAATGCGATAAGCGTCTTCTTTATCTTTTGGCTTACCAATAATTTCATTACCCAAAACCACAACTGTGTCCGCGGCGATGACTAAATCGTTTGGATGGTTATCTGAGACCGCTAAACATTTACGTAAAGCAATATCCTTAACAATGTCTCTCACATCACTATATGTTTTAAAAGATAATGATTCGTCAATATCACTGACGATAATAGAAAAAGAAGAGGAAATCTCCTTTTTCATTAATTCTTTTCTTCTTGGTGATGCACTCGCTAAAATAATCATCTTAATTCTTTGTAAGAATTACTGGGATAATCATTGGGTGAGAACGTGTGAGTTCATATAAGAAATTACCAGTAATATCTTTAATGATGGCTTTTAGTTCGGCAAAGCTTGTCTTAGTTAAGAGTTTTTCTTTGACACCCTTTTCCACGAGTTTTGCGCAAGCATTAACGTTACGTTTACTATGGGAAGCAACAACGCCTTTCACCACAAAGACTGGCTCATCAATAAGTTGATTGTTATGTGAATCGATAGTGATAGTGACAATGACCATACCATCATCAGTTAAGATACGGCGATCCGCCATAACAGCGTCAGCTAAACCCTTAATATCTTTACCATCGATATAGGTATTACCGTGTTCGACTTGGAAACCACGAGTAACCTTACCTCTAGAAAGAGTCAAGCAGTCCCCGTTATCTAAGACAAAGCAGTTGTCGGCTGGGACACCAACTTCACTAGCAATCTTAGCGTGGATTAAAAGCATTCTATATTCACCATGCATTGGCATGAAATATTTAGGTTTAAATAATTTTAAGACAAGTCTTAATTCTTGTTTGGATGGGTGACCTGAGGAGTGGATATCATTAAGAATGGAGTTAGTGACAACATCCGCACCGCAACGTGTTAATTGATTAACAACATGGTCAATCATAATGCCGTTTCCTGGAATCGCGGAACTAGAGAAGACGACAGTATCTCCTGGAGAGATATGAACATCTTTATGTTCGCCATTAGCAATTCTACTTAAAGCGGCCATTGGTTCACCTTGTGAACCTGTACAAATAATGACGATTTGATTACTCTTGAAGTTCTTAATTTCTTCAGGACTAATAATCATGTCATCTTTGATTTTGATATAACCATATCCACGAGAAATATCCATGGCTTTTTCCATGGAGCGACCAATAATAACGATTTTACGTTCGTATTTAGCGGCTACTTCGCAGATTTGTTGAATACGAGAAATATTAGAAGAGAATGTGGAGACGATTAATCGACCAGCGGCTTTAGAGAAAACATCATCGATAGCGTCTAAAACATTCTTTTCACTTGGTGTATAGCCTTCGTTTTCAGCGTTGGTGGAGTCACTTAATAATAAATCAACACCTTCTTGGCCTAATTTAGCCATCTTAGTTAAGTTAATGTCTGGACCAATTGGTGTTAAGTCCACTTTAAAGTCACCTGTGGAAACAATTCTTCCTTCTGGAGTATCTACAACCACACCGAATGAATCTGGGATGGAGTGGGTCACTCTAAAGAAGCTCACTTTAAATGAATCGACTTTAACGACTGTATCGTCTGTATATTCAATTAATGGTAAACGATCAGACATACGGCTTTCTTCCATTTTGTTTCTGATTAAAGCCGCGGCTAATCTAGGAGCGTAAATCACTGGGATGTTTAAACTTTGAATTAAGAAAGGAATACCACCAATATGGTCTTCATGACCATGGGTGATAAACAAAGCTTTCACTTTATTACGATTGTTTTTTAAATGAGTAAAGTCTGGGACGACATAGTCGATACCAGGAAATTCAACACCAGGAAAACGCACACCACAGTCAATGATGATGATTGTTTCTTCGTTTTCGATGCAGTACATGTTTTTACCAACCTCGCCTAAACCACCGAGGGCATAAACAGAAATTGGCATAGAAAGAGTATTAGCCATAGTGTCTCCTTTCATTATTTATATTTGGAATCTTTATTAATTATACCAAGAAAATTAATAAATTATATAAGTTCTTCATTCATAAGCGCCACATTTGGTTTATTTTTATCAATGCGGTCATAGAAGAAGAGACCATCTAAATGGTCATATTCGTGTTGTAATACAATGGCATCGAAGCCTCGAGCAGTAATAATGACGTCTTTATCTCTAAGAGCGTCATAAGCTTGCATTTTAATCTTGTAGTAGCGGTGGGCGTAGCCTTTATGTTCTTCGTCCACGCTTAAACAGCCTTCTCCATCTTTTAAAGCACATTTACGGATGGAGTACTCAATAATCTTTGGATTCACTAATTGATATTGGACAAGATCTTCACCTTCTCCATAGTAGATAACAAACATTCTTTTGAGTAAGCCAATTTGAATAGCCGCTAAACCAATACCAGGTCTGATATTATGCTTGGTTGCGTATTCTTCGTCTTGTGATAACTTTAAGTATTCAAGCATCGCATCTAAAGTCTCTTTGTCTTCCTTACTTAATGGGAGCTCTACTGGG
Organism: uncultured Erysipelotrichaceae bacterium; assembly: GCA_902782395.1. The sequence continues at coordinate 8,087 of CACZNF010000003.1, forward strand.
AGAGACTTTTTCTTCATAATTGGGTTGCTGTCTTTAACAATTCTGAGCTTCATGAGCATATACTATCACATTTATCGACATAAATAAAGTTTATGTCAAATGAAAAATTGTGTATAATCAAAGCATGGCAAATGACATTTATAATCTCGCTAGTGAATTAAAAGAAATGTTGGATAATGATGAAAGAATTATCCTTTTAAATAAACTCGAAAAAGAACTCAACAATAATGAAGAAGTAATGGCCCTTTCTTATCAAAAAGATGTTGCTGTTTCCGCATATAGCGACGCTTTAAATCACTACGCAAAAGATAGTGAAGAAATGAAGAAATATCAAAGAGAAATGTATCTAAAAAAAGAGGCTCTTGATAACCACCCATTAGTGAGATCATATCTTAAGGCTTATGGTGATGTTCGCGACCTCATGTTTCAAATAAATGAGATACTATTTAAAGACTTGTCTTTGCATCTCAAAGAAAAGGGGCATAAATAATGCGTATTGTCGGAGGAAAATATCGTCATCGTTTAATTATTTATCCCGATGATATGGAACATACTAGACCCACAAAAGATAGAATCAGAGAAGCCATCTTTTCTGCTTTAGGCGATATTAGTAACACTCAAGCATTAGATTTATACGCTGGAAGTGGGGCGATGGGCTTAGAAGCCTTATCTAGAGGCTCCAGTAAATGTGCGTTCGTGGATATCTCTCCCATTGCTATTAAAACAATTAAAGGTAATTTAGATAATCTTAAGATTACGCCTGAAGAATATATATTAATTAAGGAAAAAGATATAAACGCGTTAGAAAGGTTTAAAACTCTCAACCAAAAGTTTGATTTAGTGTTTCTTGATCCACCTTATGAGCAAGGCCAATATCAGCAAATTGTTGATATGTTAATTAATAAAGAACTATTAAATGAACACGCTGTTATTGTCATTGAAGCCAATAAAGACGTTAACTTAGAAAATATTGAATATCAAAAGAAGAAAGACTACCATTATGGAGAAATCAAAGTCTTCATCTATTGGAGGTAAGAAATGAAAGTTGCAATCTATCCCGGAAGTTTCGACCCAATTACTAACGGTCACTTAGAAATCTTAAAAAGAGCGCTTAATATCTTTGATAAAGTGATTGTTTTAGTCGCGGTCAATGACCAAAAGAAATCTAGATTCTCTGTCGAAGATAGAGTGGCAATGATTAAAGAAGCCGTCGAAGGTGATCCAAGAGTAATCGTTGATAGTTCTAATGGCTTAACTGTTGAATACGCTAAAGAACATGACGCACAACACTTAATCCGTGGTTTAAGAGCGGTCACTGACTTTGAATATGAATTCTCTTTAGCATCCGCTAATGACTTTATTGATTCATCAATTGATACAGTCTTCTTAATGAGCAAAGCTGAAAAGTCCTTCATCAATTCCTCGATGATTATGGAGTTACATCATAGTGGTGTGGATGTTTCTAGCTTAGTTCCAGCGTCTGTTATCAAAAGATTAAAATAATTTATTTTAAATAGATTAATGACACCAGTCTTCCCACTGGTGTTTTTTGATAGGCTGAATATAATCTATCATCAGTAAATGTATCAAGATAGTCATCACTAATTTGTGAATCATCTGCGCCTAAGGAATATAAATCAATCCTATTAGCGAGACCATTATCAAATTCGTCGCCTTTAATCGCTTCGTTGAAACCTGCTTCAATAATAGTTTTCCTAGTTTCTTCATCAATCTTAAATGATTGAGGCTGACGGAATGGACCGATATAAAATTTAAAATCTTTAATATCTAATTTTTCTTTATTAATAATTTCGTTAATTGCTTTATAAGCCACATGTTTCATTGTGCCTTTAAAACCAGCGTGAATAATACCCACTAGTGAAGCTCTTTCGTTAATGAAGAAGATAGGAACACAGTCCGCATGGAAAATGCATAATGGGACATTTCTTTCGTATGTATATAAAGCATCACATTCCAAACCATCCTCAAAACTATCTTTACCTTTGCCCATTTCCTCTAACGAAACATACATCACTTTATCGCTATGATGTTGATGGACATAAGTAAAACGTTCAATAGGTAAATTTAGAAGAGTGGCTAATTGCTCGCGTCTTTCTTTAACACCTTCGCCGTTATCAACTTGATAAGCTAAGTTACCTAATTTAGTAGTTGTGGTGATACTGACACATTTATCACTAAGTGGGAAATTAATATACATACTCTAAATATATCAAAGAAAAGAAAAAACCGCATCAGCGGTTAGTTCTTAACAATCTTTCCGAATAAGTCGGTGTGAGACCAACATTTCTTCAATGTACGAGCTCTTTCCAAATCGGAAGAACCATCAACAGTGAAGATGACATCACTTAAGCCTTTGACTTTTTGATTTTCAAGGGCGATACCATTCTTAGCGCAATCTTCGGAGAAATCGAAGTACATTAATAATGGTGTGTTGATTGGACAAGTGGATAAGCTATCAGATGTGAAATTGCTTTCATATGTGCTGACGCTGTAGTTCTTGTTAAGTGCGTAGTAGGTCTTTGGTAAATAATTACCATCAACTAATGTTTCGAATAAGGAGTAGTGGTTTAACCAAACTTTATCGAATAAGTTGACATCTTCGTTATCGATTTTTTCTGTGGTGTCTGTGTAGACGGTCCAGAGTTTGAAATCGCCTGCTAAAGCATCTTTTTTATCACCAACGAATTCTTTATCGTTGTTTTTCCATTTTTCTTGGAATGTCTTTAAGCCGCCATATAAATCATCACAAGCGGAATCGTCTTTGACGAAGGCGACGAAGAATCTTTCGCCTCTCTTATCGGCTTTGAGTTTATCAACATCACCGTTTTCGATGTATGTGAGGAACTTGTCGACTTCGGAACCAGCATTGTTGGAATCGAATTTATTAGCGTTCTTTAAACTTAATTGTGTTTTTGCGAAATATTTATTAGCGTCATCACTTGAATTGAACCAACCCTTAACACCATCAATGATGTGTGGGATAGCGAAGATGACTGCGAAGATAGCACCGACGATCAACAAAGGTTGAATCCATGCTGTTTCTTTAATCCAACGGCCGATTCTCGCGAAAAATCCACCGATTGCTCTTAATACTACCATGTTTTAAGCCTCCTATATTTACATATAGCGTGATAATCTTACCACTTGAAAATTTTAAATTCAATAACAATTGTACCAATTGTATCTTACATACGCCCATCCGAGACGAGCAACGTTTCTCATTATACTAGAAAAAAACTTCTAAACAATCATATTTTGTTGTTTTTTGCAAAACAAGGTATACAATAATGCCGTGATTAAATCTAAGTGGACTCGTTTTAAAAAACAAATCGACAACTTCATGTTCGATCATTACATTATCAAAACCGTATTTGAATACATACGTGGTTTCTTTATTGCAGCAATAGCTGCGATAGTGTTCGCTTTTGGCTTTTCATGTTTTATTTCACCTTCTACACAAGGTGGCTTTATTTTAGCCACTGGTGGTGTATCTGGTGTTTCTCAAATTATCGCATGGATTGTTGAAACTATTCGTGGTGAGCCAGTTGGTAATAACTTAATTCAATCCATTGGTTATACATTGTTAAACGTTCCATTATTAATATTCAGCTTTTTCAAACTTGGTAAACGCTTTACTATTTTCACATTAGTAAATGTTGTTCTTTCATCAGTGTTTATCTCTTTATTCTCTACCGCACACGTAGGCGAACAAGTGGCGCAATTTACATTCCCAGATGGCGCTCAACCACTCGAACCTGTGATTGTGCGTGTTGTATTCGCAGGTATTACCACAGGCCTTGCTAGTGCGTTTGCGTTTTTAGGCGGTATTTCATGTGGTGGTATTGATATCGTTGCCTGCTATATCGGCTCTAGAAAATCCACACAAATCGGTAGATATGGCGTGATGATTAATGGTGTGATTGTTATAACCTACGGTTTCTTAAAAGCTATTGATAATAATTTCAACTTTATTTATTCCTTATATTCTATTATCTTCTCTATTATTTATTTATTTGAAGTTGGCCTCATTATTGACGCGATCAACTTAAGAAATAAGAAAATGCTTGTTCAAATTATTACTAGCAAAGTGCACATGCCAGAAATCATTATTGCTAACTTCCCACACTCTGCAACAATAATTAATGGACATGGTGCTTATTCCGGCGCTGACAAGATCATTCTTTGGATGGCGGTTTCCTCTTCTGAAGTGCGCAAAGTTGTTAATGTTGCTAAGAAGGTTGATGAACACGTCTTCATCGGTGTGACATCATTAAAACAAGTGTACGGAAACTTCTATATCAAGCCACTTGAATAATTAACCTCAAAATAAAGATAAAAGCCTAGACAAAATCGCTAGGCTTTTTTGTTTGCTTTGGCGGAAGAACAGGGATTCGAACCCTGGCAAGGCTTGCACCTTCTAACGGTTTTCGAAACCGCCCCCTTCAACCACTTGGGTATTCCTCCGTGCAAGTTATTATAGCATTTATTCGACCAATTGGAACTTTATTAAATTGAATTTGGACATCTAGTCAAATTCATGCGGACAAAGTATAATAGACAGGTATGGAATGGTTTAACTTTAGTAACGTCCCGTTCAGATCTCTATTCATCGCTACGATGATTGTCCTTTCTTTCATCGTGTTTTTGGTTCTTACCTACATCTTTTCGTCAAGAAGAGACCAAAAATATGATAAGCGCATCAAAGCGGAGTCAACAACATTAAGAATTTACATCATAGATGTAAAGAATAACAAAGTTACCTACTTTAATCGTTCTGACTTAAAGAGCAAACGAGAAATTGATATGACGACTTTCTATTCCCATTTCCATATTAATGATGTTGATAAAATCAAATCATGGGTTTATAGCATTTGCACGGATTATAAAAACGCTGATAACTATTTAGAAGCGGACGTTGTTATAAACCATGGTCGTAGTACTTACTTTTCTTTATTAAAGTTACAAAAATATGATCCGAATGAAGGCATCATTCATTTAGAGTCCTTTATTCTTAAATACATCACTCCAAATAACTCCACATCTAAGAAGAAAAAGAAATCTCCATTTACTGGTGTGGTTAAAAGAAGCACAATGGAATCCCTTATTCTTAAAGAAAAGAGCTTAAAGGGTTTCACTTTTGCTATTCGTTTCTATTA
>CACZNF010000004.1 GCA_902782395.1 uncultured Erysipelotrichaceae bacterium
GTTCGCGTGAGCGCTCTTTTCTTTATTAATTTAAAGGCATGCATGTATAATGTGTGTATGTTAAATAGAAAAGACGAACTAATCAGTGAAAGATTGACTCTTAAATCAATCGAAGAAGATAGTAAAAAAGAGCTCTTAGAAATAGTTAAAGATCCACTAGTAAAAAAGAGTTATATGCTACCTGATTTTGAGAGTGAAAAAGAGGAAGAAAACTTCTTCCAAAAATTAAGGAATTTTACGCTTGATAAAAGTAAGTTTGTCTATGGAATTTATTCAAAGAATAAAATCATTGGTTTTATCAATCAAGTTTGTCTAGAAAATGACGTCATAGAATTAGGCTATTTTATCGCCTCAAAAGAGTGGAACAAAGGCTACGCAACTGAGGCCATAAAAACGGCAATAAACGAACTATTTCGTATGGGCATCAAAACTGTGCAAGCTGGCCATTTTGAAAACAATCCTGCCAGTGGTAGGGTAATGCAAAAAGCAGGCATGCATAAGATCGAAAAAACAGAAGTAATAGTGTATCGAAACGAAGAACATCAGTGTGTCTTCTATGAAATCAGTCGATAAAAAGATTTGTTTACTAATTCGATATTTGGTAACTTTATTAGGGTATGAAACACGCTTTATTACAAATTAAGAAACATTGGCTATCAAACCTCATTACCTTCCTTGTCTCTCTAGTAGTCGGAATGGGAATTTTCTTTTTGTATTATTTGACTAGAACTAGTCGCACTTTGACAGAAATTTGTAACGCTACTGCGATTGCAACCGCCGCAATATTGCTATGCGGATTATTGGCCTGGATGGCGCATTTTGGCGTTTTTGACATATTTGCCTTCGGTTTTAAACAACTCGGAAGTATGCTTTTTGCGAAGAACCCAATTAGGGATGGAAACTTTGTTGATTATAAACAAGAGAAGGCCGAAAAAAGGTCTGACTCTTCCTATGGATTTGTCGCTGTTGTCGCGGCAGGGCTTGTTTTCGCCATCGCTTTAGTCATATTGGATATTGTCTACTTTATTTCGATGTAGACTGACTTTTTTAATACTTCTATTACTAGAGGCGCTTTGAAAAAAATCGCTTTACTTACTTTGTCATGCGTGTATAATTGTATGCATAACATTTTTTGTGTACGTACACACAACAGGAGGTAAAGTATGAAAAAACTGGGCTTACTACTCTGTGCTACTAGTGCATTAATTCTAGCTGCCTGTAGCGCATCCGCTGCTCAAGTCGCAAATTTACCTGAACGTAACGCTCGCATTATTGTCGAAGTCGACAGAGACATCGACAGCTTAAGCGAAGCCGGCGCTAAAAAGACTCAATTAGCTGTTTATAACAACATTAAAGCAGCTGCAACAGCCAACATTAGAATGGTTGACCAATACACAGTCTTAAATAACGCTTTCGTTCTTGAAGTAAATTCTAACGACGTTGAAAGCATTAAAGCAGTTCCAGGTGTCAAAAGTGTGACGGTCGATGAACTTCACTGGGAACAAGTCATCAATAACGATGAATATGTGACTCTCAATACAGATGAAGAAGAAATCGATCCAGATTTACTCTTTGGCAGTAACGACAACGTCTCTGCAGAAACAATGAAATTACCTGAAGATAGCAATCTAGGTGAAGGTACCTTAGTTGCCATCTTAGATAACGAATTCCATTTCAGAGGCAGAACAGGTAATTCCGAAGACGACAATAACGGTGAAGCATGGAATCACGAAGTATTCGGCGCTTTAGACAATGATGTCGCGGTGAGATACACCTACGACAGCATCGGTAGCGTGATTTCCTCAGCCAGCCTTAAAGCTGGCAAGAGAGCCAGTGGCAAAGTCGCAGGCGATGAAGGTTCTTTATATTTCAACAATAAAGTTCCTTTCTACTTCGACTACGGCGGCGATTCCAAAATCTACGGCAAACGTGGTGCATTAGATCCAGACGTCCACAGTGATATCTCTTATCACGGTTCTCACGTTGCTTCTATTACAGCCGCCAACGCTCCAAAGTACAAAGGTATCGCTCCAAAAGCTCAATTAGCGTTAATGAAGGTCTTCACAGACTACAATGCTAAAGGCTTAGGTGAAAAACTTGGCTTAAGCAATAGAACAGGTGCTTATGATACATCCATCTTAGACGCCCTCGAAGATTGCATTAAGTTAAAAGTTGATGGTATCAACATGTCTTTAGGTAGTGACTTAGACGACTTCGATGCCGAATCAATTACATTAAAAACATTAACCAGACTCAATAAAGAAGGTATCTTAACTTCCATTTCTGCTGGTAACGCTGGTAAATCCTCATATTCATCAACAGGTGCATATTCTAACTGGATGCCAGAATCAGTTGAAACAGGTATCTTAGGTAGCTACGCCAACAACGAAGCTAGTATGATTATTGCTTCTGGTCACCCAACCAAGATCTTCTACGAAAACGCCTTCAGAATGGACAATCAAAACATTGCTTTTGAAGACCAAATCGTTAATAGAACAGGTTATGATGACGAATATGATAAAGAAATCCGCATTAAACAAATCTATCACAATCAACCATTAGAATGGGTTTATGTTCCAGGTTTTGGTACCGCAGCAGACTACAAGGGCTTAAATGTCGCTGGTAAGATTGCTGTTGTTAACCGTGGTAGTACATCATTCGCTAACAAATACGAAGTAGCGGTTGATAAAGAAGCTATCGCATTAGTTATTATTAACAACGACCCAACCGCATCCAGCTTCAACTTCCGTTGTAGCTTTGGTGATGGCTTCAATCCAACAATCCCATGTGCCCTCGTTCTCTTTAAAGATAAAGGCTTCTTTGAATCCAAAGGTCAAGGTTCATTCGACTTAATCTATAAACAAGTCAATGATAACCCAGCTAAGTTCACAGTCAGTGACTTCTCCACTGATGGTGCTGCTTATAGCTTAGACCTCAAACCAGACATTACTGCTCCAGGTGACATCATCAGAGGTGCTGTCCCAGAACACGCAATGACAAACTTAACAAAATCCGAAAGAGAATCCGAATTATACAAATACAAATGTTACCAATACTTAAGTGGTACATCCATGTCCGCTCCTAACTATGCAGGCGCGCAATCTATTGTTCTTTCTAAAAAGGCTGCCGGTATCTACCAAGCCGCTAAAGCAGAAAACCGTGCTTTAACACCAGAAGAAACAGCAGCAATTGATGCTTACAGAGCAACAGTTAACATGAGATTAATGTCAACTGCTGATCCAATGCACGATTACACCGCCAACCCAGAAGATGAAGGCGAAGTTAAATCCGTCACATCTCCAAGAATGCAAGGTGCTGGTATGGTCGACCTCACTGGTGCTTTAAGCACAGACGTCTACCTCGAAGGTAAAACCTTTACCGGTGAACCAAGCGGTAAATCCAAAGTAACATTAAGAAACAATGAAGATATCGCTAAAGGTGACATCAAACTCTCCTTCTTAGCACATAACGAAAGCGAAGAAGCCCGTGCTTATGATGTTGAATTAACAGTCATGAGACCAGCTATCGCTCATCCAAATGATATCGTTACAAAAGAATACAACTATAAAGGTACTGTTGAATCTATCGAAAGCTTCAACGGTATGAAATATTACGATAAAGATTTAGACAAAATGATGACAGCTACAGGCTCTGTGGCCTATAAAGATGCCGTCAAAGCGGATAAAGATATCGAATATTACGCTAGCAAAGAAGACTTCCAAGCAGATAAGAAGACTGTCATTGCTAAAGGTTACTACTATAACGCCGCAAATGAAGGCGTGAGTTGGGAACCATTACCAAGCTATAAAGCTCAATCCACAAAAGATGTTGAAATCGCCAAGATTGTTGGTCAAACAGTGACCATCCCAGCTGGCGATAGCACAGTAACAATTAATCCATATTCCTTAACAAAAGAACAAAAAGACGCAATCTTAGAAGTTTACGAATATGGCTGCATGATTGAAGGTTACGTGACATTAAAGAGCAAAGATAACCACGCTGACTTATCTATCCCATACTTAGGATTCTATTCCGGTACAGATAGAAACCCAGACGCCAGTTATAGAACCGTTCCAGTTGCTGAACCATTCAACTTCGAAAAGGATCCAACAAAGGTCTATCCATCCGATTTAGTTAATGACATTGCTAAATCCTTAATTGGTAAAGATAGAGCTAACATGGAATCCATGATCGTTGCTGGTTATGCAGAAAATCCACAAAGTGTCGATACCGAAAAGGTCTTAGAAAATGACTTAGCCTTCGATGGCATGACAGGTTTCTACAAAGTCGGTACCGATCCATTAACAAATGAATACGTGGAAAACGCTAAGGATAATATTTATGTCGGTGGCAAAAACACCAACACAATGATTATCCAACAATTCATGCTCAGATCCGTGAAGGAAAACTTCTTCACAATCACCAATAAAGCCACAGGTAAAGTCGTTTGCAGATCTGTCTTAGAAGATATGTTATTCGGCGACACAGGTGACCACTGGACCTTATATAAATCACACGTTGATGGTGGTTACTTATCCGGCGGTTATGTTGCACACAGAGCATGCGCAGTTGTCCCATTATTCGATGAAGCATCAGGCGAAAAATTCGAAAGTGGTGATTACGAAATCGAATTCAATTACCAATTAGCCTATGATGGCAGCTGGGTCAAGAAAGCATACGATATGCACATTGACTCCGATGCCCCAGTCGTTGGTAGCATCTCTCAATATAGAAAAGATGGCGTTGAACGCGTCAGAATCTATCTTGAAGATACAAAACTCGCTTACGGTATTATCGGTTACAACCGTGTTGATATCCAATATGATGCCACAGCGAAGAAATACTACATTGATGAAACAAAACAATTCATCGATAACTGCATGAACGAAATCTCTGAAGGTTTAGAAACCAAGAGACTCTACATCGGTGTTGTCGACTTTGCGAGAACCAAAACAGGCGCTATTGTTCATATGAATGATGAAAGAAGCTTCGCTGCTGGTTACCAAATCGTCCAAAGCACAGGTTTAGAAGCCTATCACGATTTCTCAGTTGCTAATAACAAAGTATCCTTTATTAATACACTCACAGGTATGAACGCGGATGTGAAAGGCGACTTAAAATACTCCAAGTTCGCTGCTACTGGTCAACCAATCTATGATGAACCAGAAGAAACAACACCAGTCGAAGAAGTGGAAATTCCAGATTCTTCCGCTCCAATCTCTTCTGAACCAGCTTCATCTAACCCAGCTGAATCCAGCAGTTCTGAACCAGCCGCTCCAGCCAAGAAAGGCTGTAACGGTGCGCTCGCATCCATGAGCATCATCATCGGTCTCCCAGCATTAATGGGTGCCGCAGTACTATTCCTTAAGAAAAGAAAAGAAGGAGGCAAATAGTGTATGAAAACAAAATTTAAATTAACATTATTAATTTCCAGCTTGGTTGCATTAGGTACTATTACCGCATGTAACCCAGGTGGAAAAACTTCAAATAATCCAGGTTCTGAATCCACTTCTGCGGGACAAACCACTGGCTCTGATACACAACCAGGTTCAGACTCAAGCACCTCAGCCACTGATCCATTCAGTTTCACCGCTGAATTAAGTGGTGGTGTTAAATCCTTAAACAAGGGCCAACAAGCCAATATTGAAATCTCTGAATTCAATAAGCCAGACGGCGCTACAACAAGTTATAGCTATTCTTCTAGCGATGCTAACGTTGCCGCTGTCAATGGTAGTGGTGTTGTGACCGCTGTTGCTAAAGGCAAAGCCAAAATTACCATTAAAGAAGCATCATTCAAACTCCAAAAGGTTGTTGAAGTCGAAATTACCGACGCCACAATCGCCAATGGTGGTTTCAACTATGCTTCCTTAGCCGGCGAGGCTGCTGTTAATCAAAGAACAGAAATCCTTGGTAAATTAGAAAAATACGCTATGGATAACCATTTAACAGGTATCACCCTTTTCGAAAATGGTGGTTTCGTTAAATACCATGAACGTGTCACATTACCAACAACCGAATACATCACCGGTTACGGTTTCGGTTTATTAAGTGAAGGTACTCTTGATAAAGATTTAGACACCGAAGAAAACGCTAAATATAAGAGATATCTCCACTCTGCTACATCTAGCGATCCAAAGAACATCAACGCTAGAAACGATACAGGTAGCCAAGTCTCCGATTTAGAAGGTTACATTACCTCCTCATTCTGGGGCACAAAGATGAACTCCAAAAAGACCCAATACGAATGGTACCCAGTCTTAGCGAAAGATACCATTAAGGTCAATGGTGTTGATCAAGCCTTCTCTAGACCAGTTCCAGTCTTCAACGGTGAAGAAATCCTTCCAGGTCAACCAGAAAAGAACCCATTAGGTTTATACAAGACATGGAGAATTTATGTTAAGACAGGCGCTAACTCAGGCTTAAAATACCGTTATAACGGTAATGCTTGGGGCGGTAAGAGCTTCGATCAAAGAGATGTCGCCTTAGAAGACTATGAATTCGCTTACTACAATCTCTTAACAGCATCCCATGGTTTAAAACGTGGTCCACAAATTGCCGCTGACCAAACCTATGGTATTGTTGGTGCTCTTTCTTACAACAACAGAACAAAGAAGACCACCGATGTACAATCCCAAGAATTATGGGAAAACATGAAAGCTGAAGGCCGTTTAGGCATTAAGACTGGTACAGACGCAGTCAACGGTGAATTCATTGAATTAACAATCTTAAACGCTATTGATAGATTCACTGCGATGTACACACTCTCTAGCAGCTTATACTCCCCACTTCCAAAAGAATTCATCCAAACAATTGGTGATGGTTCCATCCAAGTTGGTTCCCCAATTTATGGTACATTCAACAACAACGATGGTGCTCCAAGTGGTCATAAAGATAAAATGCTCGACTATGTCCTCTCTGTTGGTCCATATATGTTAGAAGATTGGGACAAAGGCCAAACAATTATCTTCAAGAAAAACGATTTATGGAATGAACCAAACAGATACTACATTCAAGGTATTAAATTAATCGTTATCGATACATCTAGTGATGCTGATGCGATTTATAAACAATTCAATGCTGGCAAACTCGACAGCACTGGCATTCCAACCAAACACATTGCTGAAGAAATGGGCCAACCACGTGTTTATAAAACAAGAGGTGACTCCACATTCAAATTGAACGTTAACTCTTGTACACAAGAAACATGGGATGAATTATTTGGTCCTAATGGTAAGATCAACAAAGGTTCTACATGGGACGTCAAACCATGGATGAGTAACGATAACTTCTTAAATGGTTTATATTACTCCATTAATAGAAAGGTATTCGCTGGTAACCGTGGTGTTAACCCATCCGTCAACTACTTTGCTGATTCCTACTTAAATGACCCAGAAAATGGTAAATCTTATAACGACAGTAAAGAACACAAAGCCGCTGTTAAAGGTTATGAAGTTTACGATAAAGATGGTGAATCCTTATATGGTTACTCCAAAGATAAAGCTATCTTATCCTTCAAGAAAGCCGTTCAAGAATTAGTCCAATCTGGTGCCATTATTAAAGGTACAAAAGCTAAACCAACCAAAATTACAATCCATATTAAATGGATGTATCAAACAGACGTCAAAGAATACGGCGAAGAAATCAAGAAATACTTCGAAGATGCCTTCAACGATTCCAGAGTTAGTGACAATACAGTCGTTCTTGAAGTTACTCAAGACGCCGTTACAAACTGGCAAGACGTTTATAACGAATACCTTATGAAAGGTCAATTCGACTTAGGTTTCGGTGCTATTAGTGGTAACACATACAATCCTCTTAACTTCTTAGAAGTCTTAAAGAGCGATAACTCTTCAGGTTTCACCCTCAACTGGGGTACTGATACCTCCAAAGTTTCCACAAAGAAACCATTAATCTACGATGACAAGATGTGGTCATTCGATGCCTTATGGGCAGCTGCTGATCACGGCGGTGTTGTCGAAAATGGTAGCATCATTAAACCAGTCAAGAAATCCTTCTTGAGATATCTCGGCAACGACTTCAACAATGGTGCAACATTCTACGTTACAACCAACTTCTTCTTACACGATTCTGTTAAGTATGAAATCACACGTATTTCCTTATACGTTGTTGGTTCCGGTAACTTCGACCTTCCATTTGAAATTGACGCTGATGGCGATTATGTCATTACATTATCTCAAGCTAAAGCTCAAGAAATCGTCGCGGAAATCATGAGAGTAAATAAGATCGACGATCCTGACAAAGATGGTTACAACGATCATCCATTAGAAGTTGATAATTACGGAGACTACTGGACTATCGAAGTCTATTACAATTTGAGCATTAAGAAAAATGCATCTGGCGATGAATGGGGTACGCCATCTGAATCCTACGTCACAGCTGCTAAGAACGAAGATGCTTGGAAAGACTAATCAGGAGGTAACTGACCATGAAGATGAATAAAGTATTATTCCTCGCGTTAGTCACCGTTGGCTCCTTAAGTGCCTGCGGTACTAAGACAACATCATCGATTGCCCCTGCAACTTCTTCAGAACAACCAGTGACAACTATTGTTCCATCAAGTTCATCAACATCTTCATCATCTGAACAAAAACCAAGTATTCCAGATAATACCGACATTGTTATTCCTAACAAAGACGGTAACGACATTGATGTGAAAGAGGAAGGAGCTTACTCCGATAAGCTCTTCCTCAACCGTCGTGTTGTGGGCGTGAGCGTTAACGGTACAGATAAAATTAGAGGAATTGAGCGCGCATTATGCAAGGGCGACCAATTGAACTTTGTTTCTGCTGATACCTCTATCGCTACAGTCGCGGAAGATGGCACTGTTACCGGTGTTAAATCCGGTCAAACAACCATCGAAGTATCTGATAAGAATCACCCAGATGTGAAGAAAACAGTTGAAGTTTACGTCTATCCTGAAGTTAAGAGCTACATTGCGAATACTTATTTAAACGCTCTTGGCGCTATTAACGAAGATGACTTAAAAGCCGTCTGTGACCACGAAATCTACGAAAGAACAGTTTATAAAGTAGATGATAAAGGCAATAGACAACTCCATATGTATGGCGCTTGGGATCAAAACATCGTCGTCAGTCTCGATGATGCCTATCTCCGTTTATATGAAACCGATGGCAATAGAAAGACCGATGATGGCAACATGACATTCTTAGATTATGAATGGATCTTCTACACCAACAAGTTCTACGATACATATGGCTTCCATACCAGAGGAAATGCAAAAGGCTATTATCCAGTCTCCACAGTTTCCTATATGGGTCAACCACGTACCGCTCCACTCTTTGATATTCTTGATAATATCTTCGTCAGTGGTAGAAGTATTTTCACAAATACATTAAATGGTGCAAAATTAAGCGATCGTTTCCTCAGCATTGCCCGTGCTTCCTATATGAATCAAACATTCAAAGGTTCATGGGGCTCTGGTTCCTTCTATCTTGAAGCTAATCACACTGATGAAGACAATACCGCTGATCAAGACACCGAAAATAACTATGGCATTCCTGTCGGTACAGCAATGCCAGAAACTGACTATTACAGATTCATCGTTAAGGATAACAAATTAGTGGGTTATTCCATCCAAGCGGAAACAAATTACGAAATTGATGGTCAAAAATATGCTATGACATATGACATCGACCACTATTTCGAAAGAGTGGATGAAAGCAACAAATCCAAATTAGTTGTCTATCCAAACGTCAAAGACTATACGCTCGCTGATTACTTATTTGCAATTTAAAAAAATGAGCGTATCATATAAGCAAAATTTAATTTTTCAAAGAAAGAGGTTTTAAAACATGAGAAAACTTAAAACATTACTCGTTCTTTCTGGATTAGCTGTTTGCGTATTAACAGGTTGTAAAACACAATCTAATACAAGTAATAGCAGCACCGCTCCAGATTCAACTACCACCTCATCTGAAGTTGTAAAAACACTCGAAAGCATTAGAATTGCCGCTGAACCAACAAAGAAAAATTACTATGTTGGTGATCAATTTGATGCCGCTGGCTTAGCCGTCAAAGCCGTCTATAACACAGGCGAAGAAGACGTTGCCGCTGACAAATATGTTCTTTCTGGTTTCGATTCCGCAACACCAGGTGAAAAAACAGTTACAGTTACATATGAAGGCAAAACCGCCACATTCAAAGTCAACGTTATTGCCGTTGTTGCTGAAAGCATCGCTATTACCAGCGAACCAACAAAGAAAGATTACTATGTTGGTGATCAATTTGATCCAGCTGGCTTAGCCGTCAAAGCCACATTCAATAATGGTAGTGAAGCCACATTAGCTGCTGCAGATTACCAATTATCTGGCTTCGATTCAACAACTGCTGGTGAAAAGACAATCACAGTTACATATGCTGGCAAAACCGCTACATTCAAAGTCAACGTTCAAGCTATTGTTTTAGCGAGAATTGAAGTTGTTGCTGAACCAACAAAGACAACTTATTACCAAGATGAAGAATTCGATGCTGCTGGCTTACAAGTTAAAGCAGTGATGAACAATGGTTCTGAAGAAGTCTTAGCCGCTGATGCATATGCTCTCTCCGGTTTCGATTCTTCTAAAGGTGGTGTTAACACCGTTACTATCACCTATCAAGAAAAGACAGCCACATTTAACCTTACAATCATCGGTAAAGATGGTATTGAAATCACCGCTCCAACAAAAGTTCGTTATGGTGTTGGTGATGAATTCGACGCCACAGGTTTGGTCGTCAAACAAAAATATGCTGATGGTACAAAGAAAGAATTAACCGCTGATCAATACTCAGTTACAGGTTTCGATTCTTCTTCCACTGGTGAAAAGACCGTCGTTATCGTTGTCGGCACACAAACAGCCGAATTCAAAGTCAACGTTTATAAAGCTGACTGGACCACTGAAGAAAAAGCCAGTATGGCAGAAGAACTTCTTTACGAAATTCCATTCTTCCCAAGTTTTGAACTTGATGTTAATGGTATTGCTAACGAAGAAGATCCAACCAAGTTAGATGTTGCTTGGTATGAAGCAAAATCTGAATTCGTTGCTACTGAAGATGATTTAATCGCTTATGCTGACCAAATCGCTTCCGAAATGGTTGGTGAAAAAGAAGCATGGACACCATACGCTCTCGTTGGTATTCAAGCTTCCTACACATTAGATGTTGAAAAACTCGGCTTCGATACAACAAAGTTAATCTTCCAATTCTCCAGACAAAAAGACGATCTCCGTGATAGCGATGAATTCCAAATGTTAAGTATTGGTTACGATGCTGATGGTAAATTATTAGTTGCTGCTACAATCTGTGATTTCCCAGATCGTGCTTATGATTGGGAAGGTAAAGGTTACTATATTAATAACACATTACAAGATGGTACACCTTTCAACGTTGTTGAAGACGTATACTTCGATATTATCAATGACCGTGCTACAAAGATGTTCTCTGCTAGAGGCACTGCTACAGATGATTTCGAATATCCACAACCAACAAGTTCCACAGATAACTGTGCTTACTTCGTTGATGCTATTAACGAACCATACGTTTTAGCCAACAAATATAGCAAACAATACGATACAGCTTCTTGTACTTTAGAGTTTAACAAAGGTAACGGCGCTGGTTCATTCACACAAGCTGATTTAGATACCGTCTTAGCTAAATACACCGCTAACGGTAAAGAAATTGTTACTGATTCAACAACATACAGCTTCACAACTTATAGCGTTAATCTCGATACAAATGGTTACGATATAACTCTTACATACTTTGTTATCCAAGGTGACATTGTTATGGAAGTCGAGTTTAATGGTTATACAGCTCCAGTCGTCCCAGGCACAATGGGTCCAAAAGATATTGCTGACCACATTTGTAGCTACTTCACTGGTGCTGAGCCAGAAGAAGACGAAGATAATCCAGGTAATTGGGTTGTTGTTCTCGGCTTAGGTTATACAATCGAACAAACAAAGACTTTGGTTAGTAAATACTTCGCTCCAGCTGAATTCTCATTAGTCGTCCCATGGCATGATGATCAATTCGAGGATGGTACAGCAATGGAATGGTGCAGATACAAGAATAGCCTCGGCACATGTGTCGAATTCATTATCCGCCCATACACATTCAGCAACGGTGAAGGTACACTCATGCAAGCTTACTGCTATACAGCAGAATAATTGCGGATACCACAAAAAATAAACAATTAGGACTGTCAAATGGCAGTCCTTTTTGTTGCTTTTGATAAAATAACGGAAAATTATTAAAAAAGTTCGATATCACCATTTTTATTTGACAGTGTCTTGATATTATGTAAAAATACTCGTTATATTACCCTATATTCGTTTACCATTCTTGAAGAATGGTCGCGTTTGTGGTATAGTTTAGCAGCGTTTATATATGAAACGCGGGAAAGGAGAAAAAAGTATTCAATCAAAAGAATTTTACTAGCGTTCTTGACTGCTTTTATTATTTTGACGTTGACATTCTTCTTGGTCAAATCACTCCCTCCAACGAGAGTTATTTCTCCGGATGAAAACGTCAGATATGCTTTCTACGTCGATCAAGTTCGTCTAGGCTATTGCATTCAATCTGACATTTTGAGACCAGATCTCGCTAAAGAACCACTCGATCAAATGATTCTTGATAATAAGGACGTTTATTTCTACACAACGCCTATTATTAATCAATATTTCTCTTGGATCGGCAATATCTTTACCAAATGGGACTGGGGCAGATCAACAGTTATTGAACCAAACGCTTCTGCGATTAACATTATCGGACAACGTTTACCAGTATCTATGTCCGTTAATATTTTTGCGGTTTTAATTTCATTGCCTTTAGGTATCGGTTTAGGTATTCTCGCCGGTTTAAAGAAAAATACATGGGTCGACCACACCATTTCGACAGTGGTCATGATTTTCATTTCTATTCCTTCCTTCGTTATCATTTCATTCTTAATATATTTACTCGCTTTCAAGACTGGTTGGTTACCAACAATGTGGCCAACAAAAGACCAGTCTTCAACCACTAAAGTATTAGCGTATATTATTCCTCTCATGGCTTTATCTTTCGGCACTGTCTGTGGCTACACAAGAACAGTGAGAGCGGAATTATGTGAAGTCATGTCTAGTGAATACTTATTATTAGCTAGAACAAAAGGCTTAACAAAGAATCAAGCAATCACCCGTCACGCTTTAAGAAATGCGTTCGTGCCTATCTTACCAAGCGTTTTAGCGTCATTCCTTGGCATCTTCGGTGGTTCCATGATTTTAGAAAGACTATATGGTATTCCAGGTATTGGTGGCTTATTCATCGAAGCTGTTAACCAAAACAATCCTGACTACAACGTTTTGATGGTCGATATGGCAATTTACGTCATCTTTGGCTTACTTGCCGGTATCTTATTCGACTTATCATACGGTTTCATTGATCCAAGAATCAGAATGGGGGCGAAGAATAAGTAATATGTTAGAAGATAAAGATTTCGAACTATTAGAAGAAGAAACCCCAGAAACAAACACTGTCGTTGAAGACGATGAAATCAAGGATAGTGACTTCGTTTTAACTGAAGTTGATTCAACAGTTCATGAACAAAAATTCCAAACCAAACCAACAACATTCTTCAAAGACTCTCTCAAGAGATTCAGTAAGAACAAATCATCTGTTGTCGCTGCGTACATTTTAGGTGGCTTATTACTCTTATCAGTAGTCATTCCTGCAATTGATACAAGTGACCTCTCCGCACCAAAGCCAGAAGAAACATATCTCGCTCCAAAACTATTTAAAGCGGGCACAGGCTTCTGGGATGGTACAAGAGAATATAAAAACATCGCTGTTGACGTTAGCGCAATGCCTGACGCCAAAACAGAAGAAGAAAAACAAGAATATTGGTGGCCAGCTAGCCAAAAATTCCCACAAAGAAGTGCTATCAGCAAAAAGAAATTTACTGAAGAACAATATACCAATGACGTTTCCACTCTTGGTTCCTTCGGTAAAGAAGGCTATGTCCACTTTGGTTACTACTCAGATCGTAAACAAGGTGACGTGGTGGAATTCGCTAGTGAAGAATTAGCCACATTAGACATCAATGAAAAACTCTACTTATCTGTCTTCGATACATATGACGAAGCTAAGATTAAAGAAGTTGAAGGTAAAGACAATTTAGGCGCTCCTGATAACTATGTCATTGGTGAATCCGCGATGTTCCTCGTTTATACCGAAGAAGATCCTATCACTCATGAAAAAGAAACAAAGGACGTTCAATTAACTGAATACGCTGTTGCACACAATATCGGTAGTGCGGCCGCTAAGAAAGACGCCAAACTCGATGTCAGTGCGTTAGTTAAAGAAAAAACTGGTAAGGATACAGTGGAAGATGCCTACTTCGCAGTCAGAATGATTGCAGAACACAAAGGCAAAAACGTCTGTTCCTTAATTAGAAGCATCGTTTTCGAAAGCGAATCCGCTGATGCAGATACTAAACAAGCTTTCGATGATATGTCCTTCTTAGATGCCACTAAACAATTAGCGACATCCAGTAAAGAAGGCTACAAATATTGGAGTAGTACTGGTGTAAGAAGAATCTACCTCTCCAAAGCGCACTTCTGCTCATTCGTCTATGACACATATGAAGCAGCCTTTGGTCAAAGAGAAATCGATGGCTTCTCCATCTTCTCCTTATTAGACTATGAAAAAGCCGGTTGGGTTTCTTTCAAAGACGAAGATGGCTTTGAAACATTATACTCTGATGATGATGGTTTCTATTTCGCTGATAACTTCGTTTGTAAGATTCTCGATGCTGAAAAGTGTCCACTCGCTAAACCAATCGTTAAAGAAGACTTCTACGGTTATGAAAACTTAGGTGACTTATCCGTTACTGTCACAGTTTATAACTACAAGGTTATGGGCTATAAACAAATGCCAACATACCTTATGGGTACAGATAAATCTGGTAAAGATATGCTCAAGATGGTCTTTGAAGGCTTAAGAACATCCTTATTACTTGGTATTATCACCTTCGGTATCTGCTTTACCATCGGTCTCGTTTGGGGTTCTATCTCTGGTTATTTCGGCGGTACAGTCGACTTAGTCATGGAAAGAATTAGCGATATCCTTGGCTATATCCCAGGCATCGTCTTATTAACATTAATCATCATTCACTTAGGTAGTAACTTCGGTTCATTCCTCTTCTCGATGTGTTTGACCGGATGGCTTGGTACTGCGGGTCTAACAAGAACCCAGTTCTATAGATTTAGAGGCCGTGAATACGTCCTTGCATCTCGTACATTAGGTGCATCTGACGCAAGACTTATTACTCGCCACATCTTACCAAACGGCTTAGGTACAATTATTACCGCTTCCGTCTTAATCATTCCTAGTGTTGTCTTCTCTGAAGCTAACATCTCTTACTTAGGTTTAGGTTTAAAGAATGAATCCTCATTAGGTGTTATCTTATCTGATAACCAAGCGGAATTATTGACCAGCCCATACCTACTCATCTTCCCAGCGGTAATCATTGCCTTATTAATGATTTCATTCAACTTATTTGGTAATGGTCTAAGAGACGCTGTTAACCCAAGTTTGAAAGGAGAAGAATAATATGGAAAATAAAGAAATCGTATTATCCGTTAAGGACTTACGCGTTAACTTCTCCTCCGATAATGGTTACGTCCAAGCAGTTAGAGGTGTTTCCTTCGACTTATATAAGGGCGAAACATTATGTATCGTTGGTGAATCTGGTTCTGGTAAATCAGTTACTAGTAAAACCATCATGGGTATCTTAGCCGCGAATGGCCGTGTCGCCAGTGGCTCTATCATGTATGAAGGTGAAGACTTAACCAAGGTTTCTGAAGATGAATTCCATCGTATCAGAGGCCATAAGATTGGTATGATCTTCCAAGACCCATTATCATCATTAAACCCAATCATGCGTATCGGTAAACAAATCACCGAAGCGATGTTATTAAACGGCAACCGCTTAAAGAAGATGAGAGATGATCTCGTTGCTAAAGAGTTTGTCGCTTATAAGAATGCGATTACCGAATACAATAGGGAATTAAATAAAGGCAAAGAAGCTGTTAAGTTCTTAAAGAGTGAAAAGAAAAAAGAACTCGAAAGAGCGAAAAACATCATTAAGAACGAAACAGAAGGCCAATTATATGCTCTTAGATTAGACTACGGTCTAGAAAGAGTGAATATTAAGCACAAATACAAAGCTTTATTTAAAGAGAATAAAGATAATCCATCCAAATTAGCGGAATTAAAAGAAGAAAAGGCTA
This sequence comes from uncultured Erysipelotrichaceae bacterium, assembly GCA_902782395.1. The sequence goes on from CACZNF010000004.1 coordinate 16,284, forward strand.
AAGCCTATAAAACCGCTCGAGAAACATTCAGCGCTAAAAAGGCTGAGATTCATCAAAACGCTCTCGCTAAGAAGAATGAAAACAAAACTAGTATCGCTAAACTTAAAGCCGACTTTGATCAAAAGATTAAAGAAGCTAAAGCTAATAACGTTACTAACAAAGATGAATTAAAGGCTAAATACAAACCACTTATCGCTGACGCTAAGGCAAAATACTTAGCCAAGAAAAAAGAAGCCAATAAGGAAGTTGCAGAAGCCAAAGTGCGCTTCGCTAAAGAACACGCTGAAGAAGTTGCAAAAGCTCAAGCACCATTCGACGCCATCAAAGCGGAAAAAGCTCGCAAGGTGAAAGAAGTGGAAGAACTTGGTCTTGATGAAGAAAATAAGAGACAAAAACTTATCGAAATTAATCAAGAATACGATCCAAAAATCCAAGCAGCTTTTAAACAATACGCTAAAGAGCGTCATGAAGCGGACCGCCGCTATATCTCTAAGACCAAAATCACAAGAGCCGAAGCAAAAGAAAGAGCTCTTAAGATTATGAAAGAGGTTGGTATTCCTAACCCAGCCGCTAGATTTAGACAATATCCATTTGAATTCTCAGGTGGTATGAGACAACGTATCGTTATCGCTATTGCCTTAACAGCGGACCCAGATATCTTAATCTGTGACGAACCAACCACAGCCTTAGACGTTACCATTCAAGCGCAAATTCTTGAACTTATTAACCGCTTAAAAGCTGAAAGAAATATTTCCGTTATCTTCATTACCCACGACTTAGGTGTCGTCGCCAATATGGCGGACCGCGTTGCGGTTATGTATGCTGGTAAAATCGTGGAATATGGTAAAGAAGAAGAAATCTTCTATGATCCAAAACATCCATATACTTGGGCGTTATTATCATCTATTCCAGATGTTGATAGTAAAGAAAGATTGGATGCCATTCCAGGCACTCCACCAAACCTTATCTATCCTCCAAAGGGTGATGCCTTCGCTTTACGTAGTAAATATGCGATGAAGATCGACTTTAAGAAAGAGCCACCTTTATTCAAGGTTAGCGATACTCACTATGCCGCTACATGGTTACTTGACCCACGTGCGCCAAAAGTGGAAATGCCAACCATTGTTAAGACCCGTATTGAAGCTTCCTTAGCCGCTCATAAGGCTAGAACAGCTAAAAAGGGTAAAGCTGAAGCTAAAGAAGATATCTCTAACGCTAGCAATCCTTTAGAAACAGGGGCAGTGGCCAAGTCCACAAGTGAACTCGAAATGGAACAGCATTCCGAACAAGTCTTAAAAGAGGCTAGAGAACACGCCAATAAAACTAAAAAAGGAGGTAAAAAGTAATTATGGCTAAAAGAACAGTTACATACCTTCCTGAATTAGTGGAAAAAGACATCATTCTTTCTGTCAGACACTTAAAGCAATTCTTTAAGTTCGGACATGGTAAAGGTGCCTTCGTCACCAAAGCCGTTCACAATGTCAGCTTTGACATTAAGAAAGGCGAATGCTTCGGTGTCGTTGGTGAATCTGGCTGTGGTAAAACCACAACTGGTAGAACCTTAATCAGATTATATAAGGCTACTTCTGGTTCTGTTTATTTCAAAGGCTATCGTGTTGTCGCTGGCAACAGATGGAACGAAAAAGAAATTAAATGGAAGAGAATCAAAGCTAAACGTAAGATTAACGAACTCAAAGTGGAAATGAATGAAAAGATTCGTTCCCTTTCCGATGAACAAGGCAACGCTGAATTCGTCGCTAATGAATCTGCAAAGATCAGAAAAGAATACGAAGCGAAGATTGAACAAATCAAAAAGGATATCAACGCTCTTGTTAAATACGAAAAAGAGAAAATCAAACAACACAACTACGATAACTCTCACGTTAACAAGAAGTTAATGTCTAAGATGCAAATGATCTTCCAAGATCCTGTTGACTCCTTAGACCCACGTATGACCGTCCAAGACATCATTCAAGAAGGTCTTCACATCCAAGGTCAATACAACAAGTATGAAAACCAACAAAAAGTTAAGGATGCCTTAGTTAAGGTTGGTTTATTACCTGAATACGCTTCGCGTTTCCCACATGAATTCTCTGGTGGTCAAAGACAACGTATTGGTATCGCTAGAGCGTTAATTATGAATCCAGACTTCTTAATCTGTGACGAACCAATTTCCGCGCTTGACGTGTCCATTAGAGCCCAAATCATTAACTTATTAAATAATTTAAAAGAAGAAATGGGCTTAACCATGATGTTCATCGCTCACGACTTATCAGTCGTTAAGTACTTCTGCGATAGAATCGCGGTTATGTACTTCGGTAACATCGTTGAATTAGCGAGTAGTGATGAATTATTCGCTCATCCATTACACCCATATACCAAAGCGTTACTCTCCGCCATTCCAAAGCCAGACCCATTAAGTGAAAAGGAAAGAAAGAGATTCGTTTATAATCCTGCTAATGAGCACGATTATTCTAAAGAAGCTCCATCTCTTCAAGAGATTGTTCCAGGACACTTCGTCATGGCGAACACTGAGGAACTCGAAAAATATCGCAAGATATATAACGAAAAGAAATAAGACCGAGCATCTTCGGTCTTTTCTTTTTTCATTTGTGTTAATATTAAAATATGAAAAGAATTGCAGTATTTGACACAAAGAAATATGACAAAGAAGCCTTTAATAGATATAGCGATAAGTATGAGTTTACTTATTTTAAAGATTTATTAAATGAACACACTGTGAAATTAGCTAATGGCTTTGATGCAGTAGTGTGCTTTGTTAATGATGAATTAAACGAAAATGTTTTAACTAAATTAAATGAAGATAACATCCATGGTGTTTTCCTTAGATGCGCGGGTTATAACAATGTAGATTTAAAAGCCGCTTATAACAATAAGATTCATATTGCTAGAGTACCAGCTTATTCACCATACGCTATCGCGGAACACGCTTTTGCGCTTATTCTTTCGCTTAACCGTCATATTCATAAAGCATACATTAGAAGCCGTGACTTTAACTTTAACTTAGAATCCTTAACTGGATTTGATTTACACGATAAAACAGTGGGTGTCGTTGGCACTGGTAAAATTGGCCGTGTCTTTATGGACATCGCTAAAGGATTTGGTATGCATGTGATTTGCTATGATCCATTCCCAGTTCCTAATCACTGCCCATTAACACAAGAAAACCATCACATGATTAATCATGATTCTTTAGAAAAGATGAAAGATGGTGTGATGATTATTAACACCTCCCGTGGTGGACTTATTGATTCCAAAGCCTTACTCGACGGTTTAAAAGAAAAGAAAATTGGCGCGGTTGGTTTAGACGTTTATGAAGAAGAAGCTAATCTCTTCTATCATGATAATTCCTTTAAGATTATTAACGATGATGTCTTAGCCCTTTTAATCTCTCTTCCAAACGTCATAATTACATCCCATCAAGCCTATTTAACCAAAGAAGCACTTGATAATATCGCTGCAACCACAGTGAAAAATATGGACGAATATTTCGCTAACGAGTTGATTATGAATGAACTCTGTTATCACTGTGAAAAAGTCAAAGATAAAGCGAACTGTTACCGCAATAAGAAAAAACGTTGTTTTTAGTTAGCGTTTTTTATATTTCAAGTCGTCTTATTATGTGTGAGGGGCAAGCAAACCTTGTTGCTTGCTAATCTACTCACGTATATAATGTTTAAGCATGAAAAAATTATTCGAAAAGATTAGATCTTTTTTTAAAATCAAAATCGCTAGAAGAATTGCAATTTTCCTAGCTATTTTCACATCTATTGTGATTGTGGAATGCACAGCTTTTAATTATCGTAGCTATATAAATAGAGGACAAAAATACGATGTTGATCTCGGCGCTTTAGTGGTTAATAACGCTACTAAGAAATCCGATGAATCAGTAGAAGATAAATATGTCTACACAATGAATTCTTCTAAGATGCCAACCTTCTTAGTGAATTTCACCGAACCTAAAGAAGTCAATTCATTCTATTTTGATATTAATTTTGATGATGTCGCTGCTTACCGCTACATGTTTAGTGTAAAAGGCTACTATAACGAAGATGGTCATGCTGGATATGTTAACTCCTCATATGATTTAGAAGTCATTCCGGGTGACGAACAAAGTAAGTACTTCGTGACTGATTTCAATCACGCCATTTCGCGTTTAGAAATCCAAATGCTCAATGTCGGTAACTATGGTAGTGGTAGTAATCAGGATTTCACGTTTAGCATTGGCGCCGTAGGTATTAATTACCGCATTCTTTTCCAATTCTCTTGGACTAGAGTTTTATTCCTTTTAGGAGGAGTTTCTATTCTTTTCTTCCCAATTTGTTTATTTAGAGATCGAAAAGAAAAAACTGGTAAGCCATGGAAGACAATCATATTAGAATCCTTGATGTTTATCATCCCGATTTTAATCATCGTAGCGATTTATGCTTTCTATGGTAACTTTGAGAACGCTTTCGCTAGTAAGAATAGTGGAACACAGATATCTAAAGAACTAGTGGATGCCTTTATGAAAGGGCATGTCTATTTAGATGAGAAACCTAGTGAAGCTTTAATGGCGCTTACTAACCCATATGATCCAAATATGCGCGGTGGTGTCTCTTATCTATGGGATCACCTTTACTTTAACGGTAAATATTATTCCTACTACGGCATCACACCAGTTTTCTTATTGTTCTTACCATTTAGATTAATTACTGGTCAATATCTCTACGACTCGTATGCCATATTGCTATTCTCCATTATTGGTTGTTTCTTTATGACTTTAACGTTTAACCGCATGTTAAAGATACTTTATAAAGACAAACCTTTACCATTAGCTATCAAATATACTTTATTTGCTTTGTTATTCTTAGGCTGTGGTGTCTTATTTAACTTAGAAAGACCATATTTCTATGAAGTGAGCACAAGCTCCGCTTATATGTGCATGATGATTATGCTTTATCACCTTGTTTCAGGCGGTATCTTATTTAAAAAAGAAGATAAGAAGTATTTTACTTACCATTTGGTTTTCGCCTCTCTATGGGGCGCTTTAGCGGTCTTAGCGAGGGCCACAATGGCGTTATACGCTGTTTGCCATCTCATTTATCTTGGTTTCTACTTCTTTAAGAACCGTAAAGAGATGAATAAGAAAGAAATCATTCTCTTCTTTGTCTGCTCATTAGTGCCTTATGCTATATTCGGTAGTGTCCAATGCATCTATAACTATTTAAGATTTGGTTCATTCTTTGATTTTGGTATTGAATACTCCTTAACTATCGCTGACTTTAAAAACATGCCATTCCATTTTGGTAATGTTCTTACTTCCTTATATAACTTCTTATTTGGTTTACCAATTCCAACCGCTAATTCGTTCTTTATGTATGGAGCGAATGTCCATTTCGGTGGGGCATATTATTTCTTTGAAACATCCTCATCAGTGGGTTTATTCATCCGTATGCCAATCTTGTGGTTAATATTTGTCTTACCATTTATTAACAAAGCTACAGGAAAAGAAAGATTAGAACATTTATTCTTAAGATGGTTACCTTGTGTTATCATTCCATTTATTCAAGTGGCAATTACATGGCAAAGTGGTTACGCGACAAGATATTTCTCTGATTTTGCTTGGCCATTAACATTCTTCGCTATTCTTTTAATGGCTAAGCAATACAACCAAACAGAAAATGAAAGAGTGCAAAAAACTATCTTTGGTTTCTTAGCGGGTAATCTTTTGTTCTCGTCCTTTGTCACTATTTGTGTTATCTTTGTCTACGTACCAATGTTAACTCATCACGCTGGTGCCTTAGACTGGGCTTATAC
>CACZNF010000005.1:0-12402 GCA_902782395.1 uncultured Erysipelotrichaceae bacterium
GAAGCAAAGATTTCTTTACCTGTGCTAGAGTTTAATAAGATTGGCATCATATCAGCGACTTTAGCAACATAATCACCATATTGGTTATTGTTACAACCAGTGAGCGCTCCTGCCATCATGAATGGAATAAGAAGTGTAAGTAAATTCTTTTTCATAAAGGTTTCCTTTCCTTATTTATTAACTTTGTAGATGTAATTATATTGGGCATAGTTATTTGGTAATAAGATTTGGAATTTACCAAAGTAAAGAGCCATATAGCCGGTCACATGCCATGTGGTACCAACTGGAGAGTTAGCACTTGTTAAGTCATTAGCATTGGATGTACCAAATGTCGCGGCTTCGACAAATGGATATAAAGAATTATCAATTCTTAAATTGGTGAAAAGTTTTGCACCATCTTTACCGTTAATTGTGGCATAGACGGTATATGATTTATCGTTAGCGTTACCTTTATACCAGTAACCACCTGTGCCAGATGAGGAACCATCTTCTTCTTTATCGGAAGAGTTAACCGCACGGATTGTTACTTCAGTATCAACGAATTGATATTGATATGGTAATAAATCATCGTACATGATGTCTTTTGTTTCTGGTAAATCGACATCAGTAATGTTTTCTGGATTGATACGAACTGACGCTGGATCTTTATTTAAATCAGCGTAAGTAACGGCACCATTTTGTTCATAAACACTGGACCATTTAAGTTCTTCAGCATAGTTAGCAAATGATGTTTCAGTTAAGGCTTTGAAACCTTTTTTACCAGTTGTGGTAGATTTTAAGTCACTTAATTGGACGTTACCGTTATAGGAAGTCGCACGGCAGAAGAATCTAACGATTAAGCCGACACCTGTACCATCCATATTGAATTTCTTAGAAGCGTTTTGTAATAAGGAACAAACGGAGGAATTAAAACCAGCATAGCAATATAAGCCAGCGAGTTTGTTATCACCTTTTTCGACTTGTTCTTTATCTAATAAGACGTCTCTTAAGAACATATTGTCGCCTTGAATACCAACCACTAATGCGGTGACACAAAGGACAACACCTGATGAACCACTTTCGGAAATACCAATCTTTTCAAAGTCATGGGTAATTTTCCATAAGGAATATTCATAGGTTTTTTCTTCATAGTCATAACCTTCATCGATTTCACCATAGACACGGTATTTGCATTGGTTATTCTTTTCTTCCGCGGCTTCAAAGTAGGAGCGGTAATTACAAACTGGGTCATCAGTGAATAATTGGTTACGGGAGAAACCTTGTTCCACGAGTTCAAGGTTTAATAATCTCCAGTCATCGTTAACAGTTAAACGATACCAAATGAACGCTAACCAACGACCACCAGAACTATCTTTTGTTTCAAAAGATGATGGACTTGGGTGATTGATTAAAGCGATGTTATAAACTTTTTTAGAGGCTGTTGATTTAGCATCAGCATCCGCTTGCGCTGCTTCTAATTGATGCTTGGTGAAAAGGGATGCCTTTTTACCCCAAGGTTCAACTTTAGCCGTACTTTCTGGTGTATTAACACCAAGGAAACGAGTTTTGATGGTAACGGTACTGCCTTGTTCATCAACATAATCGTCTTGTTCAAAGTTAGCGGTATCACCATCGGTGCAGCTTCTTAAAGAAACATAGCCTATGTGATCGACAGCGTTTTCATCCGCACCAGCGAATTTCTTACCTTCTAATTCATTTGCTTGAGCAAACTTCAAAGAATCTGTAATTGGAGTAGGTAAGAGTTCATCTTTAGCGTCACCTTCTCTAACTAAGCAAGAATCGCAGTTGCTGCTTGTTTTGTCGTTATTACCGTGTTGACAACCGGTAATAAGCATGGCTAATAGAGGAATAAATAAGAGTTTTTTGAATTTCATAGTTTATTTCCTCACATAGTCATCGAGTTTGGAATACATTTCACTAATTGCTTTATCAATTGTTCTTTGACCGGTAAAGATCCATGGTGGGATGGAAGCAACGGCTTCACGAATATCCGCACTACCAGAGAATGGCGCATCAACGAATTTGACCCAGCCTTTTGCTTCGTCGATGTAATGTTTTAAGTTCACATCAGCGGTTTCAGCACGAATCATGTCAGTTGTTGATAATGATTCTCTAGCTTGTTCTAACCATGTCGCATAGTCTTCTTCATAGAATTCACTGTCTTTAACGACATTAGCCCACATACCGCCTTCTTTTTCAGCATAGGCACATGTTGGGTAATAGCCAGTCTTGGAGCAGAAATAGCCATTAGCGTATTTACTTAAGAATTTAATTAATTGCCAGGCTGCAACACGTTGTTCGCGCGAACCTTTATCTAATAAGGCTAAGTTAGCACCTTGAGAAATAACAAATTTCTTATCAGCGTTAACATATGGAACTGGCGCAGCACCAATTTCGAATTTGTTACCAGCAGTAGCATCGTTAGCAACACCAGCGGAACTACCTAAAGTCATGACTGTTTTGCAAGCTTTGAATGGATTACTACCATATTTAGCTTCGTTCCAGTCAGCTGGAATACCAAGAACACTTTCATCATAGAGTTTCTTGAGTTGAGTTAAACCGGCTCTTGTTTCTTGAGAATCAAAAGCTAAGTAACCTCTCTTAGTGGCCTTATCGTATTCAGTATATGCACCACCATTTTGGCGGACATTGGTAATGAATAAGTTAGCTTGTGAGTCATAAGAGAATGGTTTAAATCTCTTTGTGGCATCAGAGAAATCAGGAGCGTAGATATCTCTTAAGTCTAAGACTGTTTTACCAGTTGCGTCTTTGATTTCTTTACCATAAAGATTGTTATCTTTAAAGTAATTTAAGATATTTTTACCAACTGTTTCTAATTCATCGTATGTCTGAGGAACAAAGATTTTGTCTTTTAATTGATCGTTGCTCGCACAGTATTCGAAGAATGATTTGTTATAGACTAAAACTTCTGTGGATTTGTTGAATGGGACGCCTAAGGTGTAACCTTTACCATTTTCATCGAACTCAACGCTTTGGTTTTCCACCATATAGTCATTGTAGAAATCAGAGATTTTGAATTTTTGGCCCTCTGGTTCAAATGTTGGATTATGGACATCGTTTTCGAAATAGTAATCTAAACGCACAATGATGTCACTTTTAACATATGAAGCAAAGTGGTCAGGATAGCCAACGACAACGTGAGGATAAGCACCCTTAGTCGCGGCAAGAGTAACAGCTTTCAAACATTCAGGATAGCTGGATTTGCTTTCGTATTCGACTTTAACACCGGTTAAACGGGTGAATTCGTCTAAGACATCGTCTAAAACATCATTGATAGCAGAGCCAAAGCCCGCCCACATTTGGATGGTTTGACCTTTGACATCAACGTTAAAGTCTAAATCGTAAGCAAAGTTGTTTCTATTAGAACCACATCCCGCTAAAAGGGATGTTGCCATTGCAAGAATAGGAAGTCCTAATGCTGTTTTAAATGATTTTTTCATAGGATTCTCCTTTCCTTAAATTATTTTTTAGATGGTTTCTTATAGTCGGAGCAAGCTTTAAAGACAGCGGATAAAGCTTTATCAGCAGTGTCATAAGGATTACCAGTCATTAAGTAACCTGGAATCTTATCAACTTCTTCACGAATATCAGCGGAACCACGGAAACCTGGATCAACGAACTTGGTCCATTTGGAATCTTGACCATTATAGATTTCGTTATTCACTCTTGCGGAATCAAGTTGTAAGAGTTCAGCGTCACTATGGAAATCGCTTTCTAAGTAGGATTGATATTCATCACTATCGAAAGCTTGTTTACATGATGGATAGTAACCTGTTTCAGCGGTGAATAAACCGTTAGCTTGTTGTGATAAGAAGACCATTAATTTCCAAGAGGCCACTCTTTCGGCATCTGTACCCTTATTGAATAAACCTAAGGATGTACCTTGAGAAATGACGTATTTGTGTTCTAAATCTTTAACTGGAACTGGCGCACATTTGGTTTCGATACCGGATTTAACGATATTGCTTAAACCAGCTGTGGAACCAACGTTCATCACGGATTTATAAGCTTTAAAGGCATCAGAGCAGTATAAGCTGTTCCAAACGCTTGGAATACCCATGACTTTGGTATCGAATAAGTCTTTGAGCATTTCACCAGCTTCTAAGACCGCTTGTTTGTTGTCGTCATCATAGAATGTGACGTAGCCACGACCTGTGGCTTCTTTATCGACTTCAGTATATTGAGCGCCATATTGTCTCACTAAAGTGATGAATAAGTTAGCGGTCGCATCGTATGTGAATGGACGGAAGTCATCTTCTGTGACGGCAGTTAAGTCAAAGACGATATTAAGTTCTTTAGCAGAGACTTCAGCGGAAGTGGCATACCAGTTACCATCTTCGGCTAAGATTTTGCCATCAGTAGCACCGACTTTGAAGCCGGATTTCATGAAGTTAATGATTTCAGTACCAACACTCTTAACTTCGGCCCATGTTTGTGGGACAAAGATTTTGTCTTTAAGATTGTCTTGTTTAGAAACCCAATCAAAGAATGTGTTGTTATAAACCATGACTTCGGTGGATTTATTGAATGGAACACCTAAGACATAGCCTGTACCATCTTCTTTATATTCGAGTGTTTCGTTTTCGATGGTATAGTCCTTATAGAAATCTTGATAGTTCATTAATTGGATACCATCTTTAGCGTAACGGATACCATTTTGTGTATAAGCGCCTTCGGCTTCACCACGTAAATGGTCGTTAGCGAGTAAACCATCTAAACGAAGAAGGATGTTACTCTTAATATAACTTGCGAAGTGATCTGGATAACCATTAGCGATATTTGGGAACTTACCTGAAGTAGAGGCTAAGTTAATAGCCTTCAACAAGTTTGGATAACCGCCTTTAGCTTCGTACTCGACTTTAATACCAGTTTTCTTGGTAAATGTTTCGAGTAATTCATCCATTGTGGTATTAACTTTTGCACCAAAACCTGTCCACATTGTGATGGTTACACCTCTAGTATCGACGTTGACATCGAGACTATCGGTATTCGCGTCACCAAGCACAAATTGATTTTGGCAAGCACTTAAGGATGCTAATGCGCCAACCGCGAGAGGTAAAAGGAGCAATGAGGATAATTTTCTGATTTTCATAATCAATTTCCTTTCTAATTATTTTATTAACCTTTGATGCCGCTTCTTGAGACACCGCGCATAATATATTTTCTAAAGATAAGGAAGAAAATAAATAATGGGACGGTAGCGAACAAGGAGCCGGTAATTCTAGCTGGTGTATCGTTTGTGAATTCACCAGTGAATTGACTCATTAAGCCGTTAGAGACTAAGAGCATGCTGTGGTCAATACCCATATTCTTTAAGACAGCGTTGCTGCCAGAGGCAACAAGTGTTGGCCAGATATAGGCGTTCCACGCACCCATCAAAGAGAGAATCAAAATTGTGACGATCGTTGGCATAGCGATTGGAATCATACATTTCCATAAGTATTGGAAGTGTCCATAACCATCGACTTTTGCCGCGAGGAACAACTCGTTAGGAATTTGTTGGAATGTTTGACGTAAGTAGAAGATGTAGAAAACACTAACACCGTGTACCAAAATCAATGCAGCGAAGGTATTAGCCCAACCGAGCATTTGAGTGGTTTGATAGTTAGTCATCATCATCATTTCGCCTGGAACCATCATTGTTCCTAAGAGGATGGTGAATAAGATGTCTTTACCTTTAAAGTTAACACGCGCGAACGCGAAGGCCGCGAGAACGCTGGTCACAACTGTAAAGGCAGTCGATGCAACAGCAACGATGACGGTGTTCAAATAGAAGACACCGAAATTGAAGTTACCTCTGAAAACTTTAGCAAATTGTTCAAAGGAGAAGTTTGTGCTGTTTAAATAGAAAACTAATTTACCTGATAATTCTTCCGCTTCAAAAGCTTTAGTGCTCTTAAAGGAAGTAATAATCATGTACCAGAATGGGAGTAAGATAAATAAACCCACTAAGGTTAAGAATGAATAAAGAAGGACTTGGGTAATAATCTTACGAGCTTTATAGATTCTTAGTTGCTTTTCACTAGCGAAATATACTTCATGTTCAGCCATTTGATATTTACCTCCCTTCTAGTAATGCACTCTATTTTTGCTAACTGCAAATTGAGCGACTGTAATAATTAAGACAATACCGAGCAAGATAACGCAGCCCGCCGCACCACGGCCAGCAGCTGAGTCAGCGGTAGAGTCAATTAATTTAACGATATAACCGACAACGGTAATCCATTCCGCTTGGTCGGAACCACCAAAGTTCTTACTACCACTACCGAACAAGGCGATAACTTGTGAATATGATTTACAAGCACCAATGAATGAGGTGATGGTAATGTAAAGAATTTGTGGTGAAAGTAATGGCACGGTAATTCTTCTAAAGATAGTGAATTTACTACTGCCATCAATTCTTGCTGCATCGTAATATTGTTTATCAATCGCGGATAAGCCAGACATAAAGACTAAGATCTTAAATGCTAAGCCGTTCCAAATTGCATAAATAACAATAACGATGAACATATTCCATCTATTAGCGTAAATATCTAACCAGTGTTGTGGCGAGGCACCAAACATACCTAAGAATACGTTGAAGAAACTACCAGCGGAGGAAGAGAACATGGCGTTAAAGACCATACCTAAAGCGATAGTATTTGTGACGTAAGGTAGGAAGAAGATTGTTTGATACAAACCCTTCAACGGTTTAATAGCGTTTAAACAAACCGCTAATAGAAGACCAATAACAATGGTCAATGGGACAGAAACAATAACGATTAAGCCTGTATTGCCTAATGCTCTTAAGAACACTGGGTCAGTTAAGACCTTAATATAGTTTTCAATACCCCATGATAAGTGAATGCTACTTCTGGTATTTTGAAGAGCAGCGATGTAGTTTGTGATAACAAATGAACTACCCGAGTTACCAACCCAATAGAAATTGTTCACAAACGACATGACAAATGTATTGAGGATTGGATAGATCATGAAGAGGATTAAGAAGATTAAAGCCGGAATTAAAGCAATCCAGCCCTTAGCCCATTCTGGCATAATGAAACTATGCTTCTTGGTTCTAAGCTCTTTTCTGACTGAAATGCCTAAGCTCTCTAACTTAGCATCCCAATCAACTGCTGGCATTCCGCTTGGATTATTGTTCAAAGTATTTTCCATAAAGAAACACTTAACTATTTAATCCTTTCTCCAGATTCTTCAAACACATAGAAACGTTTTGGTTTGAAGTTAACATTTTCTTTTCCTTCAACATCTTTCCAATTTTCGACAGGAATAATAATTTTTAATGAACTCTTTTCTTGACCGTGAACTTGACCAATCATAGAGACGTCACGTCCCACTCTTTGGACGTATTCAACGACGACTGGAATACCACCCTTTGGATCAAGGGAGAAGGCTTCTGGACGGACACCGATTTTAACGGTTCTGTCTTTCTTCACTACTTCTTCTTCGTATTCAATGTTTTCAAGTTCAGGATTTTCTAAAGCGAAGACTTCTTCTGGTTTCTTACCTTCTTTTCTTTCTGGGTGAGCAGCAAGATCAGCTTGGTATTCTTCAGGAGTTAAATCTGTGCCTTTAACGACAACCTTTTCTTTCTTCACTTTGCCATGGTATTCGCCTTCATACTCTTTGCCAGTATCGAAGACCTTACCATCAATGTAAAGTTTGCCACCTTTGATTTCGCCATCAAAGACGTTAATGGCAGGTGAACCTAAGAATTTAGCAACGAATAAGTTAACTGGTTCATCATAAACTGTTTGTGGGGCATCGATTTGTTGAATGACACCAAAGTTCATAACGACGATAACATCAGAAATGGACATTGCTTCTTCTTGGTCGTGTGTAACGAAGATTGTGGTAATGCCAGTTTCTTTTTGAATTCTTCTAATTTCTTCACGGGTTTGTAATCTTAAACGAGCGTCTAAGTTAGATAATGGTTCGTCTAATAACAAGACACGTGGTGTTTTGGCAAGGGCACGCGCGATAGCAACACGTTGTTGTTGACCACCGGATAATTCACGTGGTTTTCTTTCCAAATATGGTTCGATGTCGACTAAGCGCGCCATCTTATGAGCGATAGCGTCTTTTTCTTGCTTATTCAAACGAGTTTTAGTTACTTCTTTGTATTTTTCTGGATCAGCAGCTTTTAATTCTTCGAGCGCTTTAGCGGCTTCAGCATAAGCCTTTTGCGCTTCGTCGAGTTCAGCTTGCGCTGCATCCACTGCTTCTTGAGCCTTTTCAGGATCTTCAGCTTTTTGTTTTGCTCTAATAGCTTTGTTTAAAGCAGATTTTGCTTCATTAATTCTCGTCTTGTGGGCATCAAGTGGTCCAGGGAAACGGACGTTGTCCAATGGGAATGTGATATTTTGTTTCACTGAGAAATGTGGATATAAGGCGTAGTTTTGGAAAACTAAACCAATACCTCTATTTTCTGGTGGAACAGCGGTGACATCTTCATCACCGAACCAGATTTTACCATCGGTTGGTTTGTGGAGACCCGCAATCATGTAAAGAGTTGTTGATTTACCACAACCGGATGGACCAAGAAGGCCGACAAGTTTACCATCAGGCACGACAAAAGACATGTCGTTAACCGCGGTAGTTTGAGAACCTTTCTTACCAATAAAAGTTTTAGTAAGATGTTCGATTCTTACTTCCATATAAATTCCTCCTAATTATATGCTAGAAGTTCACGCCTTTATATTAGCACAAGAAAAATGGACGAATAAAGTATTTATTTAAATACTATATATAGCCCAAAATTTGCCATTATTTTTTGTCTTTAAAATGTGGGTTAGTATAGATAATATTCTTATCGGTTAAAGCGTCGTTATTTGCCCTCACTTGTTCGACATAATCAGCGACATCTTTTTCCGCATTTTCTTCTTCATTTATGTCTTTAAACCAAGTGGATTGTTTTGCGTCTATAACAAGTGTTCCAGCGAAGAAATCATGGATGGCTTTATTATCCTTTGTGAAGATAACAAAGAGAAATGAAATTAAGATCACAGCGGACACGCCAGCGAAGGCCCAAATGGAAAAACCCGCAAAGAAAACGATTATAATCGTTAATAATGTTGGGAATAAGACTCGAGGGAGTAACTGTATTCTCTTATATTGATAACCTAATTTATTAACTAAACAAATGTGCATGACTTTCTTGCCAATTGTTTCACCATTTTTGAAAAATAATGGAATGACAAAATAGAAAATCATGAAGGTGAAGATAATCGCTATAACAAGTGGGAGCGTCACGCCATATAGCGCGTATTTATTGTAATCATTTTGTAGTTTAGATAAGGATGTGATGTCCGCGAGAGCGTAATAATACACATAACGATAGGTTGAGGCCTTTTCATTATCTTTTGCTTCCGTATCGCTGATATAAAAATACTGTCTTAATTCGGTCTTATCATAGTCTGATAATGCTTTTGTACCATTCTCACTAGCACGTGGAAGGGCAAATTGATCGTACTTAGTTTCTTCTCCTTCTTTAGCGTAGGTAAATAAGGAAGGACCCACTACTTTCATTAAAGCGGGACGACTATTTAGTTCTTTATCTGTGTACTTGTTTAATTCATCTTTTTGACCATAGATAAAGACATTAAACCAATACACATCATAGTTAATTTCGCTTTTAGTTTGCTTTGAATAATAGACGTTATAGAAGTTATAAAACATCTCTTGATAATGTTCATAATCAACATATTCATATGGCTTTAATTCGTTCTTTTCTAATTGCATTAGACCAGAAGTAACGATCTCATTATTGTAGTCATTGATATAAGCTTTAACCGCACTAAAGTTACTCGCAAGATTTGAGAAGCCTAAAAAGACACCAGCACCAATTAAGATGACTAAAACTAAGTCGATAACTGCAGCAAAGGTGCGTTGAAATAATGGAGCGGGAACAATATTTTTAACCTTGGACATGTTGTTCATCTCTTTCTTTCATGATTTCTAAAGCCTTTTCATAATGGGTCTCATCTTCATAAATAATTGTGTTCTTCTCAAGCTTAATAACGGTCGTACCCGCCATTAAATCGTGCAAAGCACGTCTTCTTGGAGTGAAGACTAGTATGCCCATTGAAATGAGGAGTAAAAGAAGGGCTACTAATAGTTGATAGTAAAGGCTATTAACTAAGCAAATATAAATGGTAACCGCAAAGATTGGTAAAGCTCTTAAAGCAATTCTCCATTTTTTAACTAGATAGCCCTTATCATCAGTGACACCGATGGATAATAAACGTTTAGATAACGTTTGTCCAAATGGTGAAATAAGTGGGAAAAGTAAATAAATAATGGCAAATGGAGGGATGGTAGAAATAAGCATTAAAACTGTATTTGTGGTTTTAATAGTGTTGTCTGCCTTTTTTAGTGATTTTTGATTATAAAACACTTTAATCGCCGTGTTATAAATTTCATTTATGGTCTTGGATAATTCGTTATCGTTTTTAAGACGTTTTACTTTACCGTTATCGATATTGATTTCTTCGATATATTCTCTTTTTACAGTGCCGATTTTACTGTAATCGTTTTCTCCCTCGTTTCGACGATATTCAAAGTAGGTACTATGGCTAATTTCATCTTTTTTAGGAAGATTAAGAATCTTTTGGTTGAAATAGTCCACAGTATAGTAGTCTTTTGCTAGATAATAGCCGTTATCCGCTTTAATTTGTTCATTAACATCTATTGATGCCTGTAAACCGTTTTCAACGTTTATACCGGTTAAATAAGCACAGTAGAAATAAGCGACATTAGTTATTACTAAAGAGTCCTCATTAGCGTCTAATTCTAATAGTTCATTACCACTAAAAGCGACAAAGCCATTTTTCTCATCTTCTCTAGCGAGTTTGGAGTATTTAATTTGTTCACTAATAAGGTTGTTTGCGTTAGTAAAAGATGTCCCTTCTTTACCGATGAATAATCCCCCCACTGTTAAGATTAAAAACGAAAGAACGATATACATCGCTAAATCTAGAACAGCCGCACCAATACGAGCGAGCATTGAAGGCGATTGATATTGATCGATAGGCTTAATATTTTTGTCTAACATGCTATTAATATAGCACATTTAATAAAATAACAAAAAACCCATCTTTTAAGGGATGGGTTTTGTTGTTTAGTTTTAGTGAAATTACTTGAGAATTTCAGCGACTGTACCAGCACCAACGGTTCTGCCACCTTCACGGATGGAGAATTTGGTACCTTTTTCCATGGCGATTGGGTGAATGAGTTCGACTGTTAATTCGACGTTATCACCAGGCATAACCATGTCGACACCAGCAGGAAGTGTGATAACACCTGTGACGTCGGTTGTACGGAAGTAGAATTGTGGACGGTAGTTGCTTAAGAAAGCTGTGTGACGGCCACCTTCTTCTTTTGTTAAAACGTAGACTTGACCTTTGAACTTGCTGTGTGGGGTAACTGTACCTGGTTTAGCAAGGACTTGACCACGTTCGACTTGGTCACGGTTGATACCTCTTAATAAGACACCAACGTTGTCACCGGCTTCGGCGTAATCAAGAATCTTACGGAAGGATTCAAGACCTGTAATAACAGAGCTTTGTGTTGGTTTGATACCGACGATTTCGACGGCATCACCTAATTTAGCTTGGCCTCTTTCGACACGGCCTGTAACGACGGTACCACGACCAGAGATGGTCATGACGTCTTCGATAGCTAATAAGAATGGTTTGTCGTTTTCACGAGCTGGAGCTGGGATATAGGAATCGCAAGCTGCCATTAAATCGATGATGGCTTGTTCAGCGGCTGGATCGCCATCAAGAGCGGCTCTAGCGGAACCACGGATGACTGGGACTTCATCGCCTGGGAAACCATAGGAATTTAATAATTCACGAACGTCCATTTCGACTAAGTCTAATAATTCTGGATCATCGACTAAGTCTGTTTTATTGATGAACACAACGATGTATGGGACACCGACTTGGCGGGCTAATAAGATGTGTTCACGTGTTTGTGGCATAACACCATCAGTACCTGCAACAACGAGGATAGCACCATCCATTTGAGCAGCACCAGTAATCATGTTCTTGACGTAGTCAGCGTGTCCTGGGCAGTCGACGTGGGCATAGTGTCTTGTCGCTGTTTGATATTCGATGTGAGCGGTGTTGATTGTAATACCACGAGCTTTTTCTTCAGGAGCGGAGTCGATTTGAG
Source organism: uncultured Erysipelotrichaceae bacterium (assembly GCA_902782395.1). The sequence continues at coordinate 12,199 of CACZNF010000005.1, forward strand.
CATAGTCAGTTTTGACTGCGCCACCTTGTTTTGCTAAGACAGATGTAATAGCGGCTGTTAATGTTGTTTTGCCGTGGTCAACGTGACCGATGGTACCGATATTGACGTGTTGTTTACTTCTGTCAAAATGTTGTTTTGCCATAAAATTGAAATCTCCTTTCTTTCGTTAATAACAAGTTTGCAACGAAATCATAATATAGCATT
>CACZNF010000005.1:12435-13527 GCA_902782395.1 uncultured Erysipelotrichaceae bacterium
TGGTGTTTCACCGTAGTGATCGAATTGCATGACGTAGTTGCCTCTACCTTGAGTCATACTACGTAAGTCGGTGACGTAACCAAACATTTCGCTCAATGGTACTTCCGCTTCGATAATCTTAGCGTTAGCTCTTTGACTTTCACCAGTCATTTGTCCTCTTCTACGAGAGATATCACCTAAGACATCACCATAGTATTGTTCTGGGACAGTAACTTCAATCTTCATGATTGGTTCTAAGATAACTGGATTACATTTTCTAGCAGCCTCTTTAAGAGCCATACTAGCAGCAATCTTATACGCGGCTTCAGATGAGTCGACATCGTGGTAAGAACCATCGAATAATGTCGCTTTAATATCCATGACTTGGAAGCCTGCAATCATACCTCTACCAAGAGCGTCAACTAAACCGTCTTGAGTTGGTTTGATGTATTCTCTAGGAACACTACCACCGACGATCGCATCGACGAATTCAAATCCCTTGCCTGGGTTTGGTTCAAATTTGATCCAAACGTGACCATATTGTCCACGACCACCGGATTGTTTAATGTATTTACCTTCACAATCCGCGGTAGTTTTAATAGTTTCACGGTATTCAACTTGTGGAGCACCAACGTTAACCGCAACATTGAATTCTCTTCTCATACGGTCGACGATGATGTCTAAGTGTAATTCACCAACACCAGCGATAATGGTTTGACCAGTCTCGGCGTTAGTTCTCACTCTGAAGGTTGGATCTTCTTCAGCGAGTTTTTGTAAAGCGATCGACATTTTTTCTTGGTCAGCTTTGGTTTTTGGTTCCACTGCTTCTTCAATAACTGGATCTGGGAATTCCATCTTTTCAAGAATGACTGGGTGTTTTTCATCACATAAGGTATCACCTGTTGTGGTGTTCTTAAGTCCGACAACCGCTCCGATATCTCCAGCGTGGAGTTCATCGACTTCTTGACGGTGGTTGGAGTGCATTAAGACAACACGAGCAATTCTTTCTTTCACTCCTTTGGTGGAGTTTAAGACATAGCTTCCAGATTTAAGTGTACCGCTATAGACACGAACATAGGCTAATCTACCAATGAATGGGTCAGTAGCGATTTT
>CACZNF010000006.1 GCA_902782395.1 uncultured Erysipelotrichaceae bacterium
AGGATGCCTTCTCGGACCTGTTTTTGCCGCTGCTGTTATTTGGCCCCAAGGATTAGAAACTTCCCTTATTAACGACTCAAAACAACTCTCCGCTAAAAAGAGAGAAGAAGCTTATGATTTTATTATCCAAAACGCTATTGCGTATGGCATTGCTTCTGTCAGTGCAGATGAGATAGATGAGGTTAATATTTATAACGCCTCTAGAATGGCCATGCAACGCGCAATTGAGAATATGAAACATGACTTTGATCTCGTTTTAACAGACGCAATGAAAATGCCAAATTATCCAAAGCCAGTCGTCGATGTGATACATGGTGACGCTCTTTCAATGTCTATTGCTGCGGCTTCCATATTAGCGAAAGTCTCACGTGATAGATTATGTATTGAATTAGATAAGGAATATCCTGAGTACAATATCAAGAAAAACAAAGGCTATGGCACTAAAGACCACCTTGAGGCGCTTAAAAAGTATGGTCCAGTAAAACACCTTCATCGCTTCACTTATGCTCCTGTAAGAGCCTGCTTTATTGAAAAAGTTTCGCTATTTTAAAGTTTTTTAGGAAAAATTTCATTTTGACCCCCTACTTATTTATAGGAGGGTCTTTTTATGTTCGAACATGACTCAAGAGATTTAATTATCTATTTAGCGGTCAAATATCAAGGCGATAATACGAAAATCTTGACCGCATTACATTTACACGAAGATCTACAAATCCCACCAGACGAAGTAAAAAGAGTGGTTTCTTCTTTGAAATGTAAAACATTGACCTTGATTGATTATGATTATCCAGAAAAGCTAAAACAAATGCATCGTCCACCAATAGTGCTTTTCTATTATGGTGATATTACTTTATTAAACGATAAAAACCAGAAATATGGCGTAGTGGGTTCTCGAGACTATACAGAGTATGGTGAAATGGCGACAAGAAAAGTCGTTAAAGAAATGGGCACTAAACCAATTCTTGTTTCTGGATTAGCTAGAGGCATTGACACTATCGGTCATGAAACAGCGATTGAAAATGGTGCGAGAACTATTGCAGTATTAGGTTCTGGTATCGATAACTGTTATCCACCTGAAAACAAAAAGTTATATGAAAAGATTAAGAAACATCATCTATTACTTAGTGAATATCCAGGAATGGTGGAACCTGATGGCTTTCATTTCCCTTTACGTAATCGCATAGTAGTGGGACTAAGCGACGCATTAGTGGTTCCACAAGTAAGAAGTCATATGTCGGGAACAATGGTTTCAGTCAACCTTATGCTTGGGATGAACCGTAAAATTTTTGTTATTCCAGCCCCAATAACCGAGGATTCAATCAACAATGAGATTATCTTAGAAGGTGCTACCCTTGCGGAAAGCGGTGGACAAATATTAGATGATATGAAGTGGGATTAAACTCCAAATATTTTCTTAAATAAAGTTCTCTTTTATTTAATTAAGGAATAAAGGAAAATGTTCGTTGACAAGCATAATAAAGAGGCTTATATTTTTGAGACGGAAAACCAAAGAACCTATGAAATTAGTTATTGTTGAATCACCAGCCAAATGCACAACCATCAAGCGTTATCTAGGTGACAACTATATCGTCATGGCGTCCCTTGGACATATTCGTGACTTAGCAACATCTGGTAAAGATGGTTTAGGTGTGGACGTCAAAAATGACTTCCAACCAACATATATTGTCAATAAAGATAAACAACATATTATCCGCGAACTTAAAAACGCCATGGATAAGTGTGATGAAGTTATTCTTGCAACCGACCCTGATAGAGAAGGTGAAGCAATCGCGTGGCATTTAGCCCAAGTTTTAGGCTTGGATATTGAAACCACTAAACGTTTGGAATTCCATGAAATTACTCGTGATTCCATCGGTGAAGCGATGAAGAACCCAAGAACAATTAATAAGAGCCTTGTTTCTTCACAAGAAACACGTCGTATTATTGACCGTATTATTGGTTTCAAATTATCCACTCTCTTATTCAAAAAGATTCATTCCCGTTCCGCGGGTAGAGTGCAATCTGCGACATTAAAGATGATCGCGGATCACGATGATGAAATCGCTAAATTCGTTCCAGAAGAATATTGGACAATTACCACAAAAATCAATGCTTTCGGTAAAGAATTCAATATCACTTTACTTAACGATAATGGTAAAGATATCGAACTCAAAAACGGTGAGCAAGCTCACGCTATCTTAGATAGAATTCCAGAAAAACTCAACGTTTCTAAAGTTGAAAAGAAGATAAAAATCAGCGATAGTAAAGAGCCATTTATCACTTCAACCTTACAACAAGAAGCATTCTCTCGTTTAAAATTCAAAACCAAGAAAACTCAACTCGTTGCCCAACAATTATATGAAGGTATCGAAGTTGAAGGTGAACACGTTGGTTTAATTACCTATATGCGTACCGATAGTACACGTTTATCCCCAACATTCGTGGAACGTGCGACTGCCTATATTACTGAAAGATTTGGTAAAGAGTACTTAGGTCACACTAGAAAAATTAGACAAGTGAGTATGATGCAAGATGCTCACGAAGCTATTCGACCAACAAGTAATCACCGTACTCCAGAATCTGTTAAAAAATTCTTAACAAACGATCAATATAACCTTTATAAATTAATCTATAACCGCACAATTGCATCTTTGATGCAGTCCAAGAAAGATGAACAAATGACCGTCTATCTTGAAGGTGATGGATTAACATTCAAATTAGATTTAACTCGTACACTTTTCAAAGGTTACGAAGCGATCTATAAAGATACTGAAAAAGAAGAAAATCACTTTGATTCCTTCCCAGACTTTGCTGACGATGAACAATTTGAAGTAGTGTTTAAGGAAACTGAACAAAAATTCACTCAACCTCCAGCCCATTACTCTGAAGCGAAAATCGTTAGACTTATGGAAGAAGTCGGTATTGGTCGTCCATCAACCTATGCTTCCACAATCGATACGATTAGAAAAAGAAAATATGTTGATAACGAAAACGGTATCTTAATTACCACCAAACAAGGTAACTTAACTTCAGTTGTCTTAAATAAATATTTCCCTGAATTTGTCGATACAAAATACACAGCGACAATGGAAAAGAAATTGGACAATATTGAAGAAGGTAACCAATCCAGAAGTAAGATCTTAAATGACTTCTATTACCCATTCATCGAACAATTCGAAAGAGTGAGTAAAGTCATGTATAAAGAAAGTTTCGTCCAAACTGGCGAAAACTGTCCAATGTGTGGTGCGCCACTAGTTATCAAGGAAGGCAAAAACGGTCAATTCGTTGGCTGCTCCAACTTCCCAGAATGCAAATACGTGCAAAAACAAGAAAGTGATGCGCCAGCGCCACAACCAATTGGTGAAAAATGTCCTGAATGTGGTGGTGAGCTATTGCTCAGAAATAAAAATGGCAATTCCTTCATCACATGTAGCAACTTCCCAAAGTGCCGCTACACAAGAAAAGTAGCGTCCACAAATTCTTCACCAGTCGTGGAAGAAGAAAAACGCATTAAAGATTGCCCAGATTGCGATGGCTACTTGGTAAAGAAAAAAGGAAGATTTGGTTACTTCCTTGGCTGTATCAATTATCCAAAGTGCAATCACATGGAAAAAATAATTAAAAAGAAACGGAATTAAAAATCCGTTTTTTTCTTTTCTTTGCTATTATTAATGTATGAATAAACCAGAACAAGAATTCTTGGATCATCTTCTAGTGGTGAGAAATTATTCTCCTCGCACTGTCAAAAGCTATCAGGAAGATATCGATAAATTTTGCGACTTTATTTATCACGAAGGTGTCATGATTGATGATGTTGATGTGATTTGTATTCGCAACTTTTTGACTGAAGAATTAAATCAAGGCATTAGCAAAAGAAGTTGTAAGAGACGCTTGTCTTCTTTAAAACACTTTTATAAGTACATGGTTAATGTAGGTTATATAAAAGACAACCCATTTGTTTTTATTTCCGCTCCAAAAGTGGAAACCAAATATCCTCATGCTCTCTATAAAGATCAAATCGAAGAGCTTTTCAAAAGGAACGCAGAAAGAATAGATGAACTAGCATTAAGAGATCAAGCAATTCTCTATTTGCTCTACTACTCAGGCATACGTGCACATGAGTTAGTTAACTTGCCAATTCAATCCGTTTACCGTTTATCTAAGAGAAAGAGCAATCCGTGTACTAGGAAAAGGCAACAAAGAAAGAATCGTTCCATTCTCTATTGATTGCCAAAAAGTGCTCAAGAAATATATCGATAAAGAAAGGCCAATACTCGTACAAAAACATATCGAGTTAGAAAAAAGAAAACCCGAGGATAAGAAATGTGATGACTTATTATCACCTTTGTTCTTCAACGCTAATGGTGGTCAACTAACAACTCGTGGTCTCGAATATATTTTGGATGCAATTGAAGAGAAAATTGGTTTATATGTAGGTTTACACCCACACATCCTCAGACATAGTTTTGCTACACACCTATTAGAAAACGGAGCGGACCTTCGTGTTATCCAAGAACTACTCGGACACGAGAGCATTAATGCCACGCAGGTCTACACTCACGTCACAGAAGAAGCGATGAAAGAAACGTATATGCTCGCTCATCCAAGAGTTAAAAAGAAATAATATTTTATATTTTTCTTGCGAGTATAAGTGCGTTTTGTTAATATATTAAACGCTGTGGAAACAGCAAATACACACATTGTGGATTGAACCGCCAATGTGCTTGTTAATAAAACAAGTGGCCGGGTTCTTCGAAGCAATGGAGGTACAAACAAAAGGAGGCCTAAAAATGGCAGAAGAAAAGAAAGAAGTTCTCGAAGAAGTTGCTGAACAAGCCGCTCCAGAACAAGCTGCCCCAACAATGGAAGCAGTTATGCATGATCCTGATGCACCAGTTATCACAATGAGAAAGTTACTCGAAGCTGGCGCTCACTTTGGTCATCAAACCCGTAGATGGAACCCAAAGATGAAAAAGTACATCTATGGTGCAAGAAATGGTGTTTACATCATTGACTTACAACAAACAGTCGACGCAATCACAGTTGCCTACGCCAAAATGAAAGAAATCGTTGATAACGGTGGCAAAGTCTTATTCGTCGGTACAAAGAAACAATGCCAAGAAGCTGTCCAACAAGAAGCTTTACGTTCTGGCAGTTTCTACATCACCAACCGTTGGTTAGGTGGTACATTAACAAACTTCAAGACCATCCAATCCAGAATTAGATACTTGAAGGATCTCGAAAGAAGAGAAGAAGAAGGCGAACTCGACCTCTTAAGCAAAGTCGAAGCCGCTCAACTCCGTAGAGAAAAAGAAAAATTATCCAAGAACTTAGATGGTATTAAGGAAATGAGAAAAATTCCTAACGCTATCTTCGTTATCGACCCACGCATTGAACACAATGCTGTTGCCGAAGCTAGAAAATTAAACATCCCAGTGTTTGCTATCGTTGATACAAACAGTGATCCAGATGTTGTTGACTATGTCATTCCAGCTAACGACGATGCAGTTCGTTCCTTCAGCTTAATCTTAGCCGTCATCGCTGACGCTATCGTTGAAAGCAAGAACGGTGTCCCAGTCGTGGCCTATACAAAAGATGAAGGCGAAGCCGTCACAATGAAAGAAGTCATTCGCCAAACCGAAAAAGAAAACGCTGAAAAATTAGCGAAGATCAGAGCCGAAAGACAAGCACGTCAAGAAGCTTACGAAAAAGAACAAGCCGAAAGAGAAGCTCGCAGAGCCGCTGAAAAACAACAACGTAGAGCCGCTAAACCAAAAGCTCCAAAAGCCGAAGGTGAAGAAGCTGCTCCAGCCGCTGAAGAAGCTCCAAAAGCCGAAGGAGAAAACAAATAATGGCCTTAATTGACTTAATTAAACAATTACGTGATAGAACCGGTGCTGGTTTAATGGACTGCAAAGCCGCGTTATTAAATAATAACGAAGATATCGAAAAAGCCACAGACTGGTTAAGAGAAAAAGGTTTAGCCAAAGCCGCTAAGAAAGCTGACCGTATCGCTGCTGAAGGTCTTGCCTTAACAAAGACATGCGAAAAATGCGGTAAATCCGTCGTCATCGAAGTTAACTGTGAAACAGACTTCGTTGCCAAAGGTGATGCTTTCCGTGAATTAGTTGAAAAGACCGCTGGTCTCATCTTAGAAAATGAACCAAAGAACGTCGAAGAAGCTAAAGCTTTAGCCCAAGATTTATTCACAGACGCTACCGTCAAAATGGGTGAAAAATTCGACCTTCGTAGATTTGAACTTCTCAACAAAGCAGAAGGTCAATTCATCTACACATACATCCACATGGGTGGTAAAATCGCCGTTGCTGTTGTCTTAGATAAAGAAGACGCTGAATTAGGTAAAGGTATTGCTATGCACATCGCTGCTAACAACCCAGCCTACTTAGACACAAACGCCATCGGTGCTGATGCCATCGAACACGAAACCAAGATTCAACTCGAAGCTGCTAAGCAAGATCCAAAACTCGCTGGCAAGCCAGAAGAAATGCTCAAGAAGATCATTGCTGGTAAAGTCAACAAATACTTTGCTGAAATGGTTCTCGTTGAACAACCATACTTACTCGATACTGAATCTGGTAAGAAAGTTGGCCAAGTCCTTCAAGAAAAGAAGACAAACGTTATTAAATATGTCCGTTACCAAGTTGGTGAAGGCATTGAAAAACGTAAAGATGATTTCGCTAGCGAAGTCATGAGCCAAGTTAAGTAATTTTAACAATTCAAAAGAAGCACCTTTGGTGTTTCTTTTTTTAGGAGGAAAACGTATGGCTTATAAAAGAGTACTACTTAAATTATCCGGTGAAGCTTTAAAGGAAAATAGCGACGCTATTCTCTCTGCTGAAGCTTTAGACAACATGGCCAAGATGGTCAAAAGCATCCATGATAGCGGTGTACAAGTTTGCATTGTTATCGGTGCTGGTAACATCTGGCGTGGTAAGATTGCCAAAGACGCTGGTATGGATCAATACGAAGCGGACTATATGGGCATGATGGGCACAGTCATTAATGCTGTGGCCTTAGGTGCTAGACTCAAAGTCTTAGGCGTTGCTTCATTAGTCACAAGTGCAATTGGACCAGTTCCAGAAGTTAATGTGCCTTATTCCATTGATGTCGCTGATAAAGCGATGAATGAAGGTAAAGTTGTCTTCCTTTCCGGTGGTACAGGTAAGCCATATTGCTCCACAGATACCGCTGCGGCTATGAGAGCGGTGGAATTAAACTGTGATGCTATCCTCATGGGTAAAAATGGGGTTGAAGGTGTCTATGACAAAGATCCAAGAGTCAATCCAGACGCAAAATTCTTCCCAGAAATCACATTCGAAGAAATGTTAAAACAAAATCTTCAAATTATGGATATATCTGCGATAGAATTAATAAAGGATAGAGATATTCATATTTGTGTCTTCAGAATGGCAGCCGAAAACTTTATCGCGGCCGCTAGTGGAAAACGCATTGGAACTATCGTTAAAAAAGGAGAATAATCACCATGGATGAACTCGTATTAGACATGCAAGAAAAGATGAACAAATCTGTCGAGTCTTTAAAATTCCAATTAACCTCATTAAGAACAGGCAAAGCAACACCTAACATGCTCAATGGTATCGAAGTCGATTATTACGGCACAATGACACCAATTAACCAAATGAGCTCAGTTTCTGTTCCAGAACCAAGACAATTACTCATTAAACCTTACGATAAAAACGACGCTAAAGCCATCATCGCCGCTATCAATAAGAGCGATCTTGGAATTAACCCAATTAACGAAGGTACTCAAATTAGATTAACTATTCCTCCTCTAACTGAAGAAAGAAGAAGAGAAGTCGTTAAACAAGCTAAGAAATATGGCGAAGAAATCAAGGTTGCAATCCGTAATATCAGACGTGACTATATTGACTTAGCAAAAGATGATGATTCTTATACTGAAGATTATCAAAAGAAGTTATTAGAAGACTTAGAAAAAGTCGTAACAGATTCCATCAAAGCAGTGGACAACGTTGTCGCTGAAAAAGAAAAAGAATTGATGTCTATCTAGTCATCTAAAAACAAATATTAATAAAATAGCGGTTATTTATTACAAATACCGCTTTTTATGTGTATACTATTTTTAAGTGTTAGTTTTATGAAAGAACGCAAGCCAATATTTCAACCTAATGAATTAAGTAATGCCGCAGTAACATCGATGCGTACTAGAATCATCGCTGGTTTAACTGCAATTGCGATTGTTTTACCTTTTGTTATTTTTGGTGACTTACCATTCTTTGTGTTTATTTCTATCGTTTTAGTTTTCGCCATTATCGAAATCATTAGATGCGCTAAAACTAAATATTCCAAACTCTTATATGTCACAACATTTATCCTAGCGTTCCTTATTTTATTCTGGAACGTTATTCAAGATATTCCTTCAATGGATAGCTCTTGGCGAATCTATGATAGTTATGACCGCATAACGGTCTCAGTAACTATTATGTTTGTTGGCATTATTTTGACTGCTTTCACCGTTATTAGTGATGAAAACTTCACGATTATCGATGGCTGTTTTATCTTCATGATGACAGTAATTATTTCCTTAGGTTTGGAAAGTTTATTATATCTAAGATATATTCCTGTAGTAGAACACCATAAAGCCTTATTAGATGCGGGAGAAACATATTCATATTTCAATCTATATGATAACTGTGAATCATTCTTCCTCATTCTTTTTGTGGCCTTGGGTGCATGCTTAAACGATGCCTTTGCCTACTTTGTGGGTGTCTTCTTTGGCAAACACAAAATGAATCCAAGAATTTCCCCTAAGAAAACATGGGAAGGTTTCTTTGGCGGTGTGTTCCTTGCTGGTGCTTTCTGCGCAGGCTTTGCCTTTATCATGGCCGCTAATAAGCATCCTTTATTAACAGGATTCTTAGATATGGAACACTGGTATCATATTCTCGTTTTATCATTCCTTATGCCACTTGTGTCCACGCTTGGTGATTTAGTCTTCTCCTCTATTAAGAGACATTACCAAATTAAAGACTTCTCTAATCTTATCCCAGGTCATGGTGGTATCTTAGATCGTTTAGATTCAATTATATTTGCCGCTGCTACAGCTGCTATCTATATTTCCATCTTACTCGGAGGTCACGTCTTACCATGATGACCATATGCCTCTTAGGGGCATCTGGTTCAATCGGCACTCAAACAATTGATGTGATGCTCAAAAACCCAGCTGACTTTACTTTAGAGTCTTTTTCAGTTGGTCATCAAACAAGAAAAATCCGTGGTATCGTTAATCATTTCCCAAAAGTGAAGGGAATTTGTATTCAAGATAAACGCAAACTAGCGTATTTTAGAAAATCCTATCCAAACATTACCTTTTACTATGGTGATGAAGGCTTAAATGAACTCATTAAAAATAGCACTGCGAAGATGGTAGTTAATGCTTTGGTGGGTTTTGTGGGACTAAAGCCCACAATTACGGCTTTAGAATGCGATAAGATTGTGGCTTTATCCAATAAAGAGTCTTTAGTGGTGGGTGGAGAACTCATCAACAAACTCTTAAAAGAAAGAAACGGCAAATTAGTGCCAATCGATAGTGAACACGTGGCTATCGCTAAATGTTTAGCGGTCCAAGACACTGATATTGATAAAGTTATTATCACAGCTTCAGGTGGGGCTTTTAGAAATCTTAAGAGAGAACAATTAAAAGACGTTACACCAGAACAAGCACTTAATCATCCTAACTGGAAAATGGGCAAAAAGATTACTATCGATAGTGCCTCTATGGTTAATAAAGCCTTCGAAATTATTGAAGCTCATTATCTATTTGGTTTACCAATCGATAAAATCGAAACAATTCTCAATTTAAACTCTTACGTGCACTCGCTTGTGCGCTATAATAATGGCACCTATCGTATGGAAGTGGGTAAGCCCGATATGCGTAAGCCCATTAAGTATGCCTTATATCAAGGCTTAATCAATTACGAAACAGTCGTCTCAGATGATTTATCTAAAGTCAAAAATACGACTTTTGCGCCTTTTGATGAAAACCGCTACCCAATCGTTAGATTAGCGAAAAAAGTCATTCAAGAAAAAGGTACCCTAGGTGCGGTCTTTAACGCCGCTAACGAAGAGGCTGTCTATGCCTTTTTAGACCATAAGATTCCGTTCTTAGGCATTGAGGGAATTATCAATCAATGTGTCGAAGAACATCGTTTAATTAAAAACCCAAGTTATGAAACACTCAAAGAAGTGGATCAATTAACAAGGGCGAAAGTTAAGAAATTAATCAAGGAAGGAGAGTATAAAGTATGCAAGTGCTAACAACCATTTTGTATATCCTTTTATTTATCGTCTTCCTTTCTATATTAATCATTGTCCATGAACTTGGACATTTAGCCGCTGCTAAAGCATTCAATGTCTATTGTTTAGAATATTCCGTTGGTATGGGGCCACTTCTTTTCAAGTACAAAAGAAAAAACGGCGAAACCCAGTTCTCTTTAAGAGGTATTCCTTTTGGTGGTTATGTCTCTATGTATGGAGAAGGGGTCGAACTACCTGAAGGAGTAGAGATACCAGAAAGTAGATCATTACATGGCATTAAGTGGTGGAAGAGATCCATTATTTTAATCGCTGGTGTGACCATGAACGCCTTACTAGCGCTCACTTTCTTCTTCATTAGTAACTGCATTCCTCAAAAAGATATTACATATATCAACCAAATATCCGTCGCTGAATCTTCCGTGGCTTATAACGCTGGTTTAAGAAGTGAAGATGTCTTTAAGATGGACTCCTATGCTTATTATGATGAGGTCGCTAATGTTCAAAGAACATATTACCTCGCTGATATGCAAACAACCTTTAATGGTAATGAATCAACTAAATATGCGACATGCTTTAACTTTGCGACATTAAGTGATTTAAAACATGTTGATTTAAGCGAATTCATGTATATCTATGAACTTAAAGTCGATAACGGTAATTATGTTCCTGACTTTAGTAAATATGTCACTCCAAACTTCCAATACGCAACAATTCACCTCACCAAGAGAGTACCTGGTGCAGACGGTAAGCTTGTAGACGGCGATGTCTTCACCTTCAATGTCGAACAAAAAGAAGGTGTTATTTCCTCATTCGGCTGCTCTTTATATTGAGAAACAATTCGATTAAATGCTGGCCAAGCATTTGTTAAAACATTTAAAGACTTTGGTGAATCTTCTGTTGTTTTAGTCAAAGCCATTGGTCAATTATTCACATCCGCGGAAGCTTGGAAACAAACTGGTGGTGTGATTGCTGTAGCCGTGGAAACCACAGGCGTTCTACAAAACTTTGGCTTTGCCAAGTTCTTATATGTCTGGGCTTTTATCTCAGTTAACTTAGCAATCTTTAATCTTCTTCCTTTCCCAGGATTAGATGGTTGGCAGTTATTAGTCACCTTCATCGAAGCGGGAACAAGAAAAAAGATTCCAGATAAAGTTAAAAATATCGTCTCCCTGATTGGTTTAGGGTTACTATTATTATTGATGGGTGTCATCCTTATTAAGGATGTGTTTACCTACTTCTTGGTGGCAATGTTATGACGGACAAAATGGTATCTTTCTTAAATCATATCCATATCGAAAATATCGATGCTTTTGATATTGATTTTGAAATGGTCGGTCGTAACCGTTTTAAACGTGAACAAGTTGATATGGTGATTGTTAAAAAAACACCATGGAAATATCACTTATTAAGACAGTTCCAAGATGGTTTAAATACTTTAACTTACCCATACTTATTAAGATTCTCTTACGTTGTAAGACCTAATATGGATGACTTATTAAGTCTTTTTGACGAATGGTATCAAACTTTATATCACATTCCTCATAATCTTCTTTTAGAACCACAAAATGAATCTTTATTAAAAGTGACATACGCTAATGAGGCAGAAAAAGAACAATACCAAAATAGCATTAAAGACTTTAGAGATTTCTTAGATTTCTTAAACTATGAGTTTTCTATTATCGAAGAAGTCGCTCCTCAAGAAGAATTAGTGAACATTTCTAAAAAGGAAATGAAAAAGATTGTGGAGAAAGCTAATGCTGAAGCAGAAACAGCTTTAGAAGAAGAAAGCGCTGCTCGTCAAATCAACGACCGTAGTGAAGTTGAAGAAATGATTGCCCAAGAAAAGGCACAACTCAACGAAGAAACTGAAGATCAATTATTAAAACTTGCTCGTCAAAACGCTAGAGAAATGGCTAGAGATAGAGAAAGAGCGAGATTAAATAGACGTGGTAATTATGAACCACTTGATAATATCGATGATATTGTGAGAACAAGTGACCACGTAGACTTCTCCGCTAAAGTGTTCTCCGTAGAAATTAACGAATACGGCGAAAGAAAGAAACTCAATATTGGTTTATTTGATGAAAAAGGTGGCGCTATTTACGCTAACTGTTATCAAAATGCATCAATCACTGATGAAACAGTAGAAGAAATGAAAAAGTGGGGCACTAATGTTCGTATTAGAGGCGCTGCTTATTACGATGAATATAACAAAGCCATGGCGGTTAAAGCGCACTTTATCGACCTTTTACCACCAGATGAAATTGAAAAAGATACAGCGGAAGTGAAACGTGTTGAACTTCACCTACATTCCAACATGTCCACAATGGATGGCATTAGCCATATGATTGACTATGCTAAATACGCTAAAGCTTTAGGTCATACCGCAATGGCGATTACTGATCACGCTGTTGTTCAAGGCTATCCAGATGCACAAGATGCTGGTAAAAAGACCGGTATTAAAATGCTTTATGGTGTGGAATTCTACATGGTCGATGATAATTTGAAATATATCAAAAACCCATCACCTGTCGAATTAAACCGCGCTAAGTACGTTGTTCTCGACTTAGAAACAACTGGCTTAAACTGCTACTATGACCGTATTATTGAATTTGGTGCGGTGAAAGTGGAAAACGGTATTGTTACCGAATCAATGGATATTTTAATTAATCCGCAAATTCCACTTCCAAAGCGTATCGTGGAAATTACTAACATCACCGATAAGATGTTAGAAGATAAACCTACAATCCGTGAGGCTTTGCCAAAAATTATCGACTGGATTGGCGACGCTATTTTGGTCACCCATAACGCCTCCTTCGACTTTTCATTCTTGCAACACGCATTAATGAGAGAAGGCATGCCAATTATGAATAATGCGGTAATCGATACCCTTCCTTTATCACGTTATTTGTTCCCAGAATCTAGAAGCCATACTTTAGGTAGCTTATGCCGCAACATGGAAGTCGAATATAAAGAAGACGAAGCCCACCGTGCGGACTACGATGCTAAGGTCTTAAATGATGTTTGGCAGCCAATGCTCGTTCTTTTAACTAAGAAGAACCATCATTTAACACATGCTGAATTAGAAAAACTCGAAACACCTAAATCACTCTTAAAGCACATTAGACCAACCCATGTCATTGCTTTAGCAAAGAATAAAGCGGGTCTAAAAGCTTTATATAAACTCGTTTCTTATTCCCATATCGATTACCTCGCGGAAGTGCCAAAGATTCCACGTCGTGAAATTGAAAAACTAAGAGAAAACTTACTTATTGGTTCTGCTTGCTTTAATGGTGAAGTCTTTAGAAACGCTCAATACTATGGCGATGATGTCTTAAAAGAAACAATCGCTTTCTATGACTATATCGAAATCCAACCATTAGAAAATTACTCATTCCTTATTAACATGGGTGATATGACCCAAGAAGAGCTCGTTACTCACATTAAAGATATTGTGAGATGCGCTGATGAAATGGGTAAACCAGTATGCGCGACTGGTGATGTTCACTATGTCACTAAGAAACACAAAGTGTTTAGAGATGTTTATATCTCCGCTAAAGGTATCGGTGGTGTTAATCACCCACTCAATCCATATAAACGTAGTAGAATGCCTGAATTTGAAAATCCAGACCAACATTACCGTACAACAACTGAAATGCTTGAATGTATGAACTTCTTAGGCGAAGAAAAAGCCTATGAAGTGACTGTCACTAATACAAATAAAATCGCGGACATGATTGAACCAATTATGCCTGTTCCTAACGATCACTTATACACCACAACTATTGAAAACTGTGAAAACAAGTTGAAAGATATGTGTTTTGAAAAAGCACACTCCATGTATGGTGATCCATTACCTGAATATATCCAAACCCGTTTGGAAAAAGAATTAAACGGTATTATTTCTAATGGTTATTCCGTTATTTACTACATTGCTCACTTATTAATTAAGAAAGCTAATGAAGATGGTTACATCGTTGGTAGCCGTGGTTCTGTCGGTTCTTCTTTTGTTGCGACTATGTCTAACATCACTGAAGTTAACCCATTACCTCCTCACTATAGATGTCCAAAATGTAAACACCTTGAATGGACCAAAGAAACAATGCCTGAATATCGTTCTGGTTATGATTTACCAGATAAGGTTTGTCCAATATGTGGTGAACCAATGGTGCACGATGGACAAGATATTCCATTCGAAACATTCTTAGGCTTCAACGCTGAAAAGACACCTGATATTGACCTTAACTTCCCAGGTGATTATCAAGCTAAAGCCCATGACTACACTAAAGTGTTATTAGGTGAAAACAATGTTTTCCGTGCTGGTACTATTGAAACAGTTGCGGAAAAAACGGCTTTCGGTTTTGCTCGTGGCTTTATTGAAAGAAAAGGCTTAGACGTTGATTCTTATCCAAAAGCTAAGATTCACTATTTAGCCTCAGGCTGTGTTGATGTCAAACGTACAACTGGTCAACACCCAGGTGGTATCGTTGTTGTTCCTACTGAATACGAAGTCTATGACTTTACACCAGTGCAATATCCTGCTGATGATA